>DASWLN010000089.1:0-23357 GCA_036396115.1 Candidatus Zixiibacteriota bacterium | reverse complement strand
TCTGCTCCAAAGTCACTGAGCTCTTATACTCTTCCGGAATCTCCGTTTCCATATCTTCAGCTGTCAAGATGCGGTCACCAACTTTAGCCAGGACGGTTTTATCCTCCAGCTTGTCCCCCAAACCACCACACCCAGCTAAGCAGGAAATCATAAGTAGAGCCAAAACCCAAAAACCCCTTTTCATATTAGCTTCCCGTTTTGACACTGTCGCTTTTAGCCACTCCCAAGAGCTCTTTGTGGACCGCAAGTTTCATGCTTGCCTTGGCTTTCTCTATCCAATCCTCCAAAACCTTATTCTGCTTCTCCCGCAGTGCCGTTTCCCCAACATACTCCCTCACCTCGGCGAAACTCGTTTGTTTTCCTTCTTTTTTGTCCAAGAGCTTGATGATTGAGTACTCTTCTCCTAACATAGATTCCTTGGAGTATATAGGTCCGCCCACTTCTCCTTTTCTTAATTTGAGGCCTGCCTTAAAAAGCTCCGGGAATTGAGCTTCCTGTATATATCCCAAATCGCCGGCCTTATCTTTAGAGTAAGTGCGCAATGTCTTCTCTTGAGCCAACCTGGAGAAATCCGCTCCGGATTTTACTTTCTTGAGGACCTCGTCTGCCTCCTGTTTTGAGCCGAGCAATATCTCCTGGATATGCACCTGAGGAGGAACAAAATAAAGGTTCTTATGTTCCTGGTAATATTTCTCAACTTCCTCTGGGGTTACTTTGACTGTATCCAGGATGAACTCATTCACCAGCTTTGAAGCCATCTGGGCTTCCTTAATGTCCAAGAATTTCTTCCTATAGGATTTGCTTTTATCTATTCCCCGCAAACGGGCTGCCTCCACCAACAGATCGGGGAGAAGCATTTGATAGGCAAGCTCCTTCAATCCCTCTCGGTCGCCAAATCCGTTCATTCTCGAATTGGCAGGAAGAAGATTGAACTTTAGGGCGAAATCCTCCAAGCTCATCTTTCCGCCACGATACTGCACCAAAAGGGCTTGACGCTCCTGAGGGGTGAAAATATCCACGGATATCCCTCCAACTACCCTTCTTTCTCCAGTGGTGCTATCCAGCTGGGAGGCTTTGGTCAGCAGTATATTGAAGGTGAGCGAATCCACTTTGAAATTCTCTCTTTTCTTCAACCCTTCAAGATATTGATTTATCAGCTCGGTCTGTTTCATCCTCTCCAGATTTTGGGCATAAGCCTCCTTATTGCTTTGGAAATCAGGAGGTTCCGCTTTTTCCCTCTCCTCCAATTTAATGATATGCCAGCCGAATTGCGTCTTCACTGGTTTGGAGATCTCTCCTTTTTTCAAAGCGAAAGCTGTCTTTTGAAAAGGCTCCACCATATTGCCCCAACTGAAAAATCCCAGGTCGCCACCCTGCTGTCCGCTCTGCTTGTCGATGGATTTCTCTTTGGCTAACTGTTCGAAATTCGCTCCCTTCTTCAGTTGGTTGTAAATGCTGCCTGCCTCCGTTTTGGTTTTCACCAGTATATGCCTGGCCCTTATCTTCTCTTTCAACTTGTTGTAGAAGGACTTGACTTCGGAGTCAGTTGGCTTTGATTTGCTCAGTATCTCCACTTTGAAAAGCTCATCCATCAAGAGGCTTTTTTCTCTCTCTTTGAGCAAGGTATCGATCTTTTGGTCCTTATCCAAATCTCGTTTGTAGGCGGAGATTATCAGGACCTCTCTTTTGATCATATCCTCCAGGATATCCTCTTGTTTGGGAATGTCCATGCCGGATGCGGCTGCCATTTTCATCTGCGTGAAAAACCTATTTTCCAGTTCCCCCAAAGTGATCTCCCTGTTCTCCATTTTGGCTACGACCTTGTTCTCCCGCTTAGCACACCCCACCAACCCGAAGACCATTAAAACCAACAACAAACCCAAAAGCGCTATTCTTTTCATCTGGGCTTCTCCTTTTATTTAAGAGGTTCCGAACATTATCAACCAATATACCTATACTCTAAAAGTGTGGCAAGAGGTTTTTGACCACCTCCAGCTTGTGCTCTCTACCTTTCAAGTCAAGCTTGATAGTGAAATCCCCGCTGACCGAGAACTCTAAAGGATACTCGATATTTTTGGCAAAACCCTCTATTTGTTTTTTATCTATTTTTCTATCTTTTGAGAAACCAATCCTCAAAATATCCCCTCGCAAACCGAGATGGACTATCCCTTTTTTGGCTGCGGTTAGCTTTATGCGCACCACCTCCAAGAGATTCTCCACTTCTCGTGGTAAGAGACCAAATCTATCCTCCATCTCCAATGCCATCTCCTCTATTTTCTGCGGAGATTGGGCTGAAGCCAGCTTACGGTAAATCTCCACCCGCTGCTCACTGTCAGAGATGTAATCTGGAGGAATATATAAGTCCATATCGAAATCGAGTTTCACTTCTGGCAGTTTTTCTATCTTTTCGCCTTTAAGCTCCCTTACAGCTTCATCCAAGAGTTTACAGTAAAGGTCAAAACCGATCTCTTGAATAAAGCCGTGTTGCTGTGCACCCAGGATATTGCCCGCTCCTCTTATTTCCAAATCGCGCATGGCTAAATGAAAACCCGAACCCAGCTCGGTGAACTGCTCTAAAGCCTTTATCCTCTTGCGAGCGGATTCGGTCAGAGAGGCAAAAGGTGGGACCAGAAGATAAGCGTAGGCTTTTTGGTTCGACCGTCCTACCCTTCCACGCAGTTGATAAAGTTGAGCCAAACCGAACTTATCTGCCCGATTGACGATGATGGTGTTGACGTTGGGGATATCTAAGCCGGATTCTATGATGGAGGTGGCTAAAAGCAGGTCATATTTTCTATCCAAAAAAGAAAGCATCACCTCTTCTAAAACACCTTCCTCCATCTGACCATGAGCTATGGCAATACGCACCTGCGGCAGAATCCTTTTTAAGTAGCGATATATCGAATCGATGGACTCTACCCGATTATGAACGAAATAGATCTGACCTCCTCTGTCTATCTCCTTCAAGATGGCGTCAGCGATCAGCTCATCTTCGAATTTGCCTATCTCGGTCTGGATGGGAAGTCGGTATTTGGGCGGCGTGTTGATTAGGGACATATCTCTTATCCCCATCAGAGAAAGCTGCATAGTTCTGGGAATCGGAGTAGCAGTCAGGGTTAAAACATCTACCTGCGTTCTTAGTTTCTTGAGTTTCTCTTTATGCGCCACACCGAACCTCTGCTCCTCGTCCACTATGAACAGTCCCAAATCCTTGAATCCAACATCCTTCTGAAGCAGTTTGTGTGTTCCTATGACAATATCCACCTTCCCCTGTTTCAGATCCTCTATGATCTTCTTCTGCTCCGGTTTGGTTTTGAATCGAGATAACAACTCAACTCTTATCGGAAAACTGGATAACCTCTCAATGAAAGTAGCCAAATGCTGTTGCGCCAGGATGGTGGTCGGAACCAAAACGGCTACTTGCTTTCCATTGGTTACACATTTGAAAGCAGCTCTGACCGCAACTTCGGTCTTGCCATATCCCACATCTCCGCATACCAAACGATCCATGGGAAGGGGTGATTCCATATCCTTTTTCACATGCTTTATGGTCTCCCACTGGTCCGGGGTTTCCTCATAAATGAAAGATGATTCCAACTCTTTCTGCCAACGGGTGTCAGGGGAAAAAGCAAATCCAGGCTTGGCCTTCCTTTCAGCATAAAGGGAAATTAATTCCTTAGTCATATCGCAGATAGCCTTCTTGGTTCTGCTTTTTAATCTCTCCCAAGCAGTCCCGCCTAATTTGGAAAGGGCTGGACCGCCCTCCTTGCCCACAAATTTCTGTACTCGATTGAATTCCTCTATAGGCACATAAAGCTTATCTTCGTCCTGGTAACGTATTTCCAGGCATTCCCTTTTTTTATTATCCACCAAGAGGGTTTCTGGGCCCATATATCTTCCAATTCCAAAATCCACATGCACCACGAAATCGCCAATTGACAAACTGGTATAGCTGGAGAGGGCTAATCCCTCCTTGAACCTTTTCTTTCTTCTCCTTCTGAAATAGCGGGAGAAGATCTGGTGCTCGGTTAAGACCACAAGGTCAGCCAAATTAAAACTAAACCCCTTATGCAGGATAGCTATCTCGAAATGAACTTCAAAGGAGAGCTCATCCAAAAGCTCAGCTAATCTTTCCTTTTGAGTAGCGTTCTCGCAGATGATATAAACCTTTTTACTGCCTTTTCTGTATTCTTCAATTCTTTGTTTCAGGAAATCCATCTTGCCACCAAAGAACTCCTGCTCTGTCATTCCGAACTCAAGGCTCTCGCCTTCTTTACTTCTCAAAGCCTTGATCTCCAGGAGTTGATGTTGGACGATATTGTTCTTTATTTCCTCCCAGCTGTTCCACAATTTCAAAGGAGAAGGAACGATCTCTCCTTTTTTCTCCGCTTGCTGGCAAAGTCCTTCTGTCTCCTGTAAGATGTTGTCGTATTCACTTTTTAGGGAACTCATATCTTCCGAGAGGACGATATCTTGGGGATTCAGATAATCTAAAAGAGTTGACTGACTTATGTCCAAAAGAGAGACAAGCCATTCCAATCCCGGAACCTCATCGTAGAATCTTATCTTTTCCCTGATTCTCTCTGCCTTGTGCTCATCTATGCCAGAAAGATATTCCTCCAGCTTCTCATCGCTGATTAGGACTTCACGCTTGGGCAGAATCAGTACTGAATCGACTTTCTTGAAGGAGCGCTGGGTCAGGATGCTGAACTCCCGAATCGACTCCACCTTATCTTCAAACAATTCGATTCTCAAAGGGCTGGATGAGGAATAAGGAAAGACATCCAGAATACCTCCGCGTGAGCTATAACTTCCCACTTCCTCCACCTGGACAGCGCGAATGAAGCCCAGCTCATTCAACTTGCCAACCAGAGTATCTAACTGGAGTTTGTCACCCACTTTCAGATTCCAGATATTCTCTTTCAAGATGGCCACAGGTAGAGTTCTTTCCATAAGGCCACGGAGGGAAGATACTACCAAAACCTTCTGGTTTGATAGAAGTTGATACAAAGTCTCCAGCCTTGTTCCTATTATCTCCCCGCGAGGGACCCGCCACTCGTAAGGCAAAACTTCCCAGGCAGGGAAATAACAAATCTTTGACTTATCCACGAAATTCTCTAAATCCTCAACCAGGGTGGAGGCTTCGTCTGCCTTGTCAGTTATCACCAAAATGGATGTTGGAGAGATATCATACAGGTAAGAAGCTAAAAGGGCTTTGCCTGAACCAGCCACTTCACAGAGACTAATCCATTTTTTACTTGAGGCGATTTCCCTTTCAAGTTGCTTAAAGCTAACAGAAGAGCTGGCTTGGCTTAAAATAGAGGATAAGCTCATATCAAGAAGTTATATACTATTGAGGGTGGGAAAATTTCCCACCCTTACTGTATTAAAAATTGAGTTATTATATGAGACTGTTGCCCAACGCTTTTTTCGGTCATTGCGAGGAGTCCCGCCAAAGGCGGGACGACGAAGCAATCTTTGGTTGTTGTCTTTCAAGCCGTATAGAGATTGCTTTGCCCTGCGGGCTCGCAATGACAAGCTTCTCACTTCTCCAACAAGCCCATACTATGAGTTAAATCTTCTTTTGCTCTACGAGATAACCAATCAATTTATAAACCAGTTTGGCTGCTAGAAAATCAGGCGCGACCATACCTGGCAAGGGTGCCAGTTCAACCATATCAAATCCAACTATTTTCTTTCGTCTTGCCAGCTTCTTTAAGAAGTTCAGGGTGGGATACCACAGGATACCACCCGGCTCCGGAGTTCCCACTGCTGGCATAATGGACGGATCTAAAAAGTCCAAATCAATAGTTACATACACTTCATCTGAAAGTAAAACTATGGCTTGGTCCATCCACTCATCCGAGGAAATCATTTTCTGGGCATAGAAGATAGGCAACTTTTTTTGAGTTTTGATATATTCCGCCTCCTCCTGGCTCAAATTCCTGATACCCACTTGAACGGACGGAACAAGCTCTCTTATTCTTCGCATTATACAAGCGTGGTTGAACTTGTTTTCCTGATATTCGTCCCGCAAGTCAGCATGAGCATCCAGCTGAAGAACAGACAAGTCGGGATATCTTTCCCTATAGGCTTTGACTAAACCCCAACTTATGCTGTGTTCTCCACCTAACATCACCACTTTCTTTTTGAGATGGATTAACTCCTTTGATGCCTCGTAGATTATCTCGTTCATACGTTTCGGACCAAGTGAGGTAACGTTTAGATTATCCAAAGTACAGATACCTTTTCTATAAGATTCAAGCCCTAACTCTTCGTCATATAGCTCCACCTGAGCTGAGGCGTTGATGATGGCAAGGGGACCCTCACGTGTGCCGGCCTTATAGGTAGTGGTCTGCTCGTAGGGAACTGGCAGGATAACAAATTCGGAATTCTCTAAGTTGGAGAACTCCTCTGAAATGGCTAAAAAGTTTCGCTTGGAAAAACTGTCTTTATCCAATTTTCTTTTGTCCTGAGTTTGTAGGGGCAATTCCCCGCTTTTAACGGGATGTGCCACATGAATTGCCCCTACTGTGTTTTGTCATCCCCGAGGGTTTAATCGGGGATCCATACTCGCTTTCCTTTTCTGGATTTCCCGTATCCAGTACGGGACAGGCTCTGCCGGAGTTTATCCCCTACGGGGACAGGAATGACACAAAAACTCACAAACTACTCTTCATCCCCACCTTAACAAGTGGGGACTTTCGGTTGGTATTAAAAGGTCATTCTAACCGAAATCAAATTTGCCTTTGAAATCAAAGCTGGGAGTATGCTTGCGCTTAAAGGACTTACCCAGACTCTGATGCAAAGCTGTAACCAAAATGGGCAAGACTATGGTCGCATCTGCATGCAAATCCACCTTCTTGGCCCTAAGCCCTATCTTTCCCCAAGATTGAGCCTCCGCAAAGGTGCATCCGGAAAGGCCTCCCCACTGGGGAGAATCAGTTGTAATCTGAATAGCGTAGCTATGCCCAATCTCTCTTCCCTTGCGTAATTCAGCTGCAATCACCTCAGACTGCTGGATGTAGTTCTTGGGAGTTCCTCCGCCAACATATATCACTGCAGTTGATTTGGCTTTCTGGGTGATATGGGAGATTTCAGCCGCATCGCGCACTATGTCAAACGTAGGGCTTATGCCGCTTTGAACCAAATACCAGACCATAGCAATCCCGATGGAGGAATCTCCTAAAGCCGGACAGAAAATAGGAACGCGCGCCTTATAAGCCGAGCTTAAGATTCCCTCGGTCTCCCCTGCCACGGACAGCTTTCTACCCAATAGATAGAGGAACTCTCGCGTGGTGTAGGTGCGCTTCAAGTCTAAAGTTTTAACGAAATCTATAATAAAATTGTCATCCTGGCGAAACTCCCTGTCTGAGGCAAAAGTATCGTATATGCGGTCAATTTTCTTTTTCTGTAAATCGCAATCATCCACCATACACGAACCAATCCAATGATACTTACCCAGAGATTCGTGTAAATCATGATAAAGATTTGCTCCGGTGGAAACTAAGCAATCAATGTATCTTTGTTTAATTAAAAAGGAGATTATCTTTCTCATTCCAGCTGGGACCATAGCCCCGGCTAACCCCAAAAAGATGACATTATTTCCCTTCAACATCTCTTTCCATATAGATAAGGCAATGGATAAATTTCTTCCCTGAAAGGAGATTCTGCCCATACGTTCAAGTATATCATCCGCTTTGGAGTCCGATCTAACCTCAAAAGGGCGAGTTGGAGAATGTAGGTATTTTTTCATTTTTCTCCCCCACAAATTAGACGGTAACGAATATGGCTGCTGCCACAACTGTGGTCCAGAGCCCGTTCTTGTCCCCTTCAACTGATTGGGTCATGTTGGTGGTGCGGACGATCTTACCGGATATTTTCCAAATCTGCTTTCTTTGGTCATAACTCTTGTCCACGTCAAAATCCAATCCTAAAGTTGTGGCCAGCATGGTGGCGGCTAAATCCTCGGCATAATCCCCGGCTTTCCTTTCAGTCCACCCATAGGCTTCATGTTCGGAAAGATATCCGTATTGATTTCTGTCGTTGGGTATGGCAAGCCCGACTGAGGCAGAAATCAAACGGTTCGGCTCGTTGGTGGAGTTACGGCTCATCACGCTATATAATATCTGCCCATCCTCCAGAAACTCCAAGCCCATCTTTCGCGAGATCAGTTTACAACTCGGGGGAAAGATACTGGAGACGCCAACCAGATTGAAACGGGCAATGCCAGCATTGCGCAGCGCTAACTCAAAGCTATTTAACTTGTCTTTATGCTTTCCAACTCCTTTGGTCAAGAAGATCCTCTTGGGAATAACTATCATCTTTATCCTCCGCGTGAAAAGTTTTTTAACTAAAAAGAAATATTACAAAAATTAAAAGAAAAATCAACAGAAATCTTGGGGGACATGTCAGCGGATTGAAATTGATGGAAGAAAAATAAAATAGGGGACGAATGAATTCCCACCCCTACGGATACAAATTGTAGGGGCAGGCCTCTGTGCCTGCCCTTGGTTTGTTTGGGCAACCGCGGGGGGTTGCCCCTACATTTTTTAACACCCCGGTGGTGGACCGCCTTTGAAAAGATAATTAATTAAATAGATTACGTCAGAGACAGTTACTTTACCATCACAATTGGCATCTCCACAGGAAAGGTACGGCTGGGGTGGGCATTCCGGAGGAGGGCCTCCTTTGAATAGATAGTTTATCAAATAAACCACATCTGAAACAGTGATTTGCCCATCTCCGTTTGCATCCCCACAAATGAAGCCTGCGTTTTCATATGCACCCATATCCACATGCTTCCCTGCGATGCGTGGTTTGCCGTCAAAATCCAAGTTAGGCATGTATATTGCATTATTGTCTCCAGCATCAACACAGACAGAACCCCGCTGCAAATGGTAATCGGCATCTGGATTCACAAACATAGGATCTCTGATAATATTGTGGAAACTGTCGCAAGGAGTTCCATTAGCATTAGTTCCCCAGGTGGTATCACCCACTCCAGAAGGACAACCCATAAAACTGCCAAAGGCATTGTTCCAAACATCATTATATGAAATACCATTAGTGTTTGGCCCAACAACTTCAGAACGTATCCCCCAGCCACTTGTGCTATTAGCGATAATGTTGTTGCTAATAACAAAGGAATCAGCATAATCAGTTGTAGAAAATGTTATTCCCCCTCCGGTATTTCCCGACAAAGTATTGTTTACAATAACAGGCCTTCCTCCAGCAAAATATATTCCACCACCTAAACTGTCATTAGCACAACTATTGCTTAGAATCAAATTATTGGAAATAATGGGGCTCGATCCCCCCTGACAACCGATGCCACCACCCCATTGATATCCCAGTCCCGAATAGTGAGGTATGTGGTTATCAATGATCAAATTGTTGGTTATAGAAGGCGATGAATACGTGCAATAAATGCCTCCACCTAACCACACTTTCCTTCCCTGACCGCTCCATGAAGTGCCTGTGCCACCTGTAATAGTGAGTCCTTTAAGAACAGAGGTCGAGCTCTCGCCAGAGCCAAAGCTCACCACGCTACTGAGGTGTGCACTGCCATTAATTACAGTAGCTTGAATTGTAGCGGGGTTGTGATCGAAGATGAAGTCGCTTGCCACAGTAATAGCTTTGCGCTGGAAATTAATATTCTCATAATAAGTTCCGGGAGCCACCAAAACCGTATCTCCATCCCAAGTCGCATTGATAGCTGATTGAATGGTGGCATAGTCTGCGGGCACATTTTTTATCTTTGGTATGGGCTCCAATCTAAAAAGCTTACCCTCACCTGGTCCCAAGTAAACTGTAAAGTGGTCTCCGGTTCCATTTACTATTCCCACAATAGTATCAGCATACATATCTCTTATTCGATAACGGCCACCAGATTTGTTAACAAAGACGTCATAGTTTGCTCCTTCAGTTACTAAACATTCGCGGTTAACCAACATAAAATAACTGGTGTCAGAAGTTTGATTCTCAAAGAACCCCACCTGCACCCAATGCGGCTCATCCGCAGAATTATGCGAGCGGATGCTGTCGATGTAGCCGGCACCACAACCAAGGAGGTCATTGTTGTTGTAGGAACTGTCCACGCAAGCATCAATCCAGTCGAGACTCCGCAGCGTTGTGCCGAGGGAATCAAGCCAGAAATTGATCCGGACGACCTCCGTTAGCAAAGTCTCAGGTCGGTTCGAGTAAGGATTCGGATTCGAATAGGTTTCAACAGGGACCCAATCTGAGATAAGGTTATTCCACCACATCAAACCGCTCTGTCCGATTGGAGTCTCGGGAGTCCACCATGGGGCACTGCTGTACCGAAAGTACCCCATTCCTTTGGCGCCATAAGCCAATGACAAATAGACTGTAGCCCTTAGCTCGCTGTTGTGTGGATATCTGGCTAACGAATCGGATTCCCTGTAAGTTTGGGCCACGTACCACCATTCGACATTATGTTCGCGTGCAGCCGCAGCCACTTGTCCGAGACGGAAGGTAAGCTGATTTAGCTGGTACTGAAGAAGGTGTGGAACAACCCATGTAGCTATAATGTAATCATCCCAACATATTTCATGCGGCTGTATCTCGTCGGCAAATCTTTTTGGAATATACTCATGCCCTACTGCCTGAATTCCTGGCGCATAACCCAGTGAGTCAAGTAAATCGCTGATTTCCCTATTTGCTTTGTAATATTTGTATTCCGGTTCGTCTTTAAGGTACCATCGAAATAGAGAGGTCCCATGATATTGATTTTCAAATGGCGCGATTTCAGATTTGATTCTATTTTGATACATGGGTTTGTGATTCACCAAGGTATCATAGTAGCAGTCGTACACTTCCACATAGTCAATATAAAGGTCGGTCTTCTTATACCAATAAATTTTATAATCCAACGAGTCATTGGCGTTTTCTGGATGTTTCCAAAAGGAAAGCTCAAAGATTTTATATTGATCTGGATCGAAATCTTGGTAAAGAAGGAGGGAATCCGCTACCAGTCTATCTTGTGTTAAGTTCATAAGATGCGCTTCAATCTTTGCAACTGTATCAAGCGGAGAATAGCCACCACCGGGTACTTTCAAGTTAAAACGTGCATAGTAAATTAGACTATCCCAGGGATTATGCATTTCACGACTGTAGTCTATGTGCCACGTATTGTTTTGCACGTCGGGCTTTTCATTCCACAGCCCGAACAGAATATATCCTCGATGGTCAGCTGGGCTGTTTTTTGAAACAAACCATACATAACCATTGGCCACTTGCGCATCGCTCACTTGTCCTCCTGTCCCGGTATGTTGCCCATCTGTGCTCAGAAATCTGATTTGAATCCCAGACGTGTCCTGCCAATAATCCCTTAAATTATGCTGATCGGCTTCGTAGCGGCTGTATTGCGCCACTAAAGGTGGGGTACCGCCAAAGCTCTCGTCGATCAGGTTAAGAGTATCAACCGAAGCTGAATTGTAATCCTCGAGAGTAAAATCCCGGGTACTAATGCAATTGAAACCATGGCTTTTGGTTTCATGGAAATAAGGATAAAACCTTACATCTGGCCATGTGAAGAGACGACCGAGGACACAACGATGAAATTTGGTTTCAAAGGCAACTGCGGAAGTAAAGAAGAAAGAAAAGAATACTAAAAGAAGCCAAAGGCGCAATAACCAAAACTTGAATCTTGACATTTTCGCACCCCCTATTTATCTCACACCCTCTCCATCGGGTCAAAAAGCTTTTTTACTTCAAGACGGCGAGTGTTTCTTCACAAAATTCCGACTGGTGGGTTGCCTTGACGAGTGTACTTTTTCACCCACAGACAATCTCCATTCGGCTTGTACTTTATAGTGACATAGTCCCAATACTTCCCAGGCACCAGACTGATTCCGCTAACACAAGCATTGCCGTTCTTGTCTATCGCTATATTAAGAGCCCTATCCTCGGAGTTTCCTGGACCATTGTATCTTCTCACCCAAAGCTCTTTACCATTTTTATCATACTTAATGGTAGCGTAGTCGAATTTCGTCTCCTCGCCCCAACTCCATCCGGTCACGTAGACGTTGCCAGATCGGTCTGTGGCTATATCCCAAGCTCCGTCATGCCAGTTTCCAGGTCCATTATATCTTCTGGTCCAGGCAGTATCTCCATTGGAATAATATTTTATGGTAACATAGTCATCCCACGTCCCATTATCCCTGCTCCATCCAGTCACATAGATATTACCCAATTTATCTATGGCTAAGGCATTAGCCCGATCGCCCAAACTTGCTGATCCATTGTATTTTCTTACCCAGACTTCATCTCCATGTTGATTATACTTAATGGTTACGTAATCATTGCCTGTCTCTTGGTTGTGGCTCCATCCAGTCACATAGGTATTCCCAGAATCGTCTGTGGCTATGCCGTTCACGGTCTCGTTGTATATGTTTTCCGGCGGCGTGTAATGCCTCCAGTTGTTCTTGTTCATATTTATATCTTGCGCGACAACTGGCAACGCCCAAAGAATAAGAAAGAACAGACAAAACCAAGCTTTTAGATGAAAACGTCTTAGCATAGAAACCCCTCCTTTCTAATGTTATATTTCTTTCTAGCCACCTCACACCCTCTCCATCGGGTCAAAGAGCTTTTTATATTCTAACACCCCGGTGGTGGCCCGAATTTGAAAAGATAATTGATAAGATAGATTACATCAGTAACATTTACAAGGCCATCACAGTTGACATCTGCACAGGAAAGATATGGCTGGGGTGGGCATTTTGGTGGAGGACCACCCTTGAAAAGATAAGTTATCAGATAGACAACATCCGTAATGGACCGCCCTCCACCTCCATTGACATCGCCGCTAACTACCTTTTCTAATCTAAGAAGTTTGCCTTCTCCCGGTCCCAAATAAGCTTTAAAATAATCCCCTTTTCCTTTTACTATTCCGACTATACTGTCACTATACATATCTCTTATTCGATAATATCCACCAGATTTGTTGACAAAAACATCAAAAGAATCACCTTCGGTTACCAAACATTCACGGTTCACCAACATAAAATAACTGGTGTCAGCAGTTTGATTCTCAAAGAATCCGACCTGCACCCAATGCGGTTCATGCCCAGGCGATCTAATGCTGTCGAGGTAGCTCGGCTGACCATTCCGCAAAACAAGATAACGTACAATATCATCCGAACAGGCGCCTTGCCACTTTAGGCTACAAAAGGTGTCTCCAAGTTTATCTATGAAAGGACCAATATTATTTTTTATCTCATACCAATTTTCTGTTTTTTCATAACCATACCAGTTTACCAACCCATGCCATTGAATGATTGTTGAGTCCGGGCAAGGACCACCCCCACTAACAGTATCAGTGGAAAAATAAACCCAATACAAGATGCCTTTAGCCCCATAAATCAATGCTAAATTCGACATGCACCTCAATTCTTCAGGTGTCGGAGTTCGTCTCACCCACCCGCAACACCAGCGCCACCTAAACGCTTGGACGGACACCCATAGATCGATACTATTAATATCGATCGACTGGTTTAACTCCTCTAAAGTATGAGTAAATCCGTCAAGACTAATTTGTAGCCCCATGGAATCTGGTGGCCAGTAACCTTCGCCTGAGTGTGTTGTATAATATAATGGCGCATATGTGTTTCCACAGTCATTATGACCATTTAGAACATAATTTTCGATATTGACTTGCCTCGGATTTGTCCTTTTAACAAATTCAGCTATCATATTGGGGTCACTAGGATACCTGTCATCTCTCAAAAAAACACATGTAACTGCTCTTCTTTCTTGATTGACTTCTGCAAGTAAGCTATCCACAAACCTGTAAGGCATAAAACAATCTACGGAAAATGTCGCTTCATCTTTCAGGTACCATCTGTAAACTGTCATGTCAACCCAAGATTGTCTAACATAAGCTTTGATGCTTTCAGCGGCAGAAGGATTATTAAAAAGTTCAAACCCTCTATCGTCATAAACTGTAACTTTATCTATCAAAAGATTATGTGCCGCCATCCAATAAATCTCTAAATTCAACAAGTAAACAGCAACGGGCTCATATTTCAAAATGAAAGAATGGTAGAGTGTATCTGGTTCACTTATACCTTCAGAGAAATCCCTAACTCGAACGGTGTCTATCGCTCCTAAAGTATCAGTGGCGCTATCTCTGCGCACTATTAAAACTGCGACAGGGTCATCCCATTGGGTTGAATCTGTGACCACTTCGTCTAATCTCATTCTATACTCTACAGTATAGTTTCTGTCACTCGAATTGTCATTCACTGGCATTTCCTGTCTGTAACCGGGTCCTTCTTGAATGATACTAGGCAAGCTTCCAGGCAGATTCTTATCAACTTTCCAAGCATACAAATTAGAAGCCGCATTGTCGTAAACTGCGGAACCAATTCCATGATTGTGGGTCAGGGTAAAGTGATATTCTGGCAGCTCTCCTTCGGCTTCCCAAACAGTGTAGTGCCCTGAAGAATAATAGCAGGGGTAATCCCCCATTTCACAATTCTGAATTATAACCTTTAAATGGGCTTCCTTGATAGAATCTAATGCATTTCCCGTATATAAGTACCCATCGCCTATTATGTTAAACTTCAAACTGTCTGACATCTCAGGGTATTTGTATTTGGGATACCAGGTCACAGGCTGCATATAGGAGCCGAAGACAAAATTTCTGGCGTAATTGATTCCTGGGATAAACAGAATGGGCAACAATGTGACTATCGTCAACGCTGCGAATTTAAAGTACTTAACTACCATTCCCTCACCCCCTATTTATTTCAAGCTCATAAATAAAAAGTAAAAAGCGAGTAGATTGGACATCTCAGGACTCCAGCTCACACCCTCTCCATCGGGTCAAAGAGTTTTTTGTATTCCAGAAGTGCATAACGGTCGGTCATGCCGGCGATGTAGTCACAAATGGCTTGCATCCGATTTCCCTCTCTCACCCGGCTGCGGGTGGTGGGAGGAAGCTGGTCAACATCGTTCAGATAAACATCGAACAGTTGTCTTGTGATGCGCTTGGCTTTATCCGCCATCCTTATCATGCGATAATGCCGGTACATATTATCAAAGAGGAACATCTTGAGCTGGCTATTTTTCTTTTTCATCTCCTGACTGAAACTCAAAAGCCCCTCTTCAAAATTGCGTACATCCTCCAAACTATTTATATGATATTTGCCCAACCGACGAGTGGTCTCGTTTATCAGGTCCGAGACCTGCGAATCGATCATCTTCCTCACCACCTGGTTGCGCAGTTGAAAAGCGTTCAAGTTGCTGAATTCTTTGGTTACTTCTTGACGCAATTGTGCCCACAGATCCACTTGATTCAACTCCTCTTCTTTGAGGATGTTGGAAGCTAACCCATCATCAATGTCGTGGCAGTTGTAAGCGATTTCGTCTGCCAGATTAACTATCTGGCACTCTAAAGTGGGCGCCGTATTAGGGTTGAATTCAACTGGAATAGGCTGGTCATAGATGGTCTCGTGTTTCATTATCCCTTCTCTCACTTCGAAGGTGAGATTTATCCCGGGAAACTGGGGATATTTCTCTTCTAAGACATCCACTACTCTCAAACTCTGACGATTGTGCTCGAATCCACCATAATTCACCATTATCTCGTTTAACGCTTCCTCCCCGGAATGACCAAAGGGTGTATGTCCCAAATCATGCACCAGAGCGATGGCTTCGGCTAAATCCTCATTTAATTTTAAAGCCCGGGCAATGGAGCGAGAGATTTGGGCTACTTCTATAGTATGGGTCAAGCGCGTGCGATAATGGTCTCCCTCATGATTAACAAATACCTGGGTTTTGTATTCCATGCGCCGGAAAGCAGTAGAATGAATTATTCTATCGCGATCCCTTTGATAGTGTGTGCGATAAGGATGGGATTCTTCCTCGAATTTGCGTCCCTTGGTTTTCCCGCTATGAGCAGCATAGGAAGCTAAGAACTTATCCTCCCACCCTTCTAATTCCTCCCTCATATTTTTACAGATATCCATAAAACCTCCAAAACAATTATCCTCTATTGCCTGATCAACTTTGTCATTCTGAGGCGTAGCCGAAGAATCTCGCTTTTAGAAGAAAATCGAGACCCTTCACTTTCGTTCAGGGTGACAATATTGTCAGACCATTAATTAGTTGATAAAACACTATATAGATTAAATCGGCATAAGGCTGGATGCACTTTATGCCCGCCAATTTTCCTGTTGGGTCGTTTCTTGATGAGTTCTGCAATTTTTTTCTTTCGAAATTTTTTCTTTCTTTGTCCTAATAGTTAGCTTGAGTCATTTGTTTTCCAATTTCTTTATTTCCTGTTTTGTATATTCAATGAGGGAAAGGTCGTTCGGAGATGCATATTTGATAAAAGATCTGTAAGACTCAATTGCTTCTCTCTTTTTCCCCAGCTTTTCGTAGGCGACTCCTCGATTGATGTATGTCTTGGCATCTTCTGGGTTTATTTCCAGGGCTTTGTTGAAATCTGAGATCGCTCGATCACAATTTCCCTTCTTGTAATAGGCAGTTCCCCGATTGTAGTATGCATCAGCATGTTTTGGGTCTATTTCCAGGGCTTTGTTGAAATCTGATATAGCTCGATCATATTGAACTTTTTTACAATAGGTAGCTCCTCGGTTGCCATATGCCTTAGCATATTTCGGGCTTATCTCTAGAGTCTTGCTGTAATCTGATATAGCCCGATCATATTCACCTTTCTTATCATTGGCATTTCCTCGATTGTAATATGCATTAGCATCTTTTGGGTTTATCTCTAGGGCTTTGTTGTAATCTTGGATGGCTCTATCATATTCACCTTTATTGCAGTAGGCAACTCCTCGATTGATGTAGGTATTAGCATTTTCTGGGTTTATTTCCAGAGCTTTGTTGAAATCTAAGATAGCTCGGTCATAATTTCCCTTATAGGAATAGGCTAATCCTCGGTTGTTATATGTCTGGGCATGACTTGGGTTTATCCTCAAGGCCTCATCGAAGCAAGGAATAGCTTGATCATATTGACCTCTAATGAGATATTCAACTCCTATCTTGAAGTTTGTCTCGGCATCTGCTGGGTTTGTCTCTGATTTAGGTTCAACTGCCAGAGCATGAGAAGCTCCAAGAATAAGGATGAAAATGAAAAGAAAAAACATACTTGGTAGTACATGTATTACCCCTTTCATTTTTGCTCCTTTTCTGAACCTGAATGCCAGGCCCCTTACGGGACGAGTTTCGCAACTTTTTTCTACATTCCAATCCTCATCTAACCAGTATCCCCACCCCTGGCCGGGCAGGCTTGCCCACAAGGTGGGACTGCTGACCCACGTTGAGGGCAACGTGGGCTTACCATTTTTTTAACAGATTTCAAAATCCTCATCAACTAATTTTTCCAACTAAACGACAAATTGATTCGGTGCGTTTCTCCCAAGACCGGATGCTCCAAAAAAGAATAATCCAAACAGAATCTATCCAAACTTATTCCCATTCCCAGACTATATCTTATGGGCTGGCTTGCCATCCCCATTCGCAAAACCAATTTTGGAAAAATTCTTATCTCCTGCCCTAAATGCACTCTGGCAGAATAAGTTTCTTCTTGGGAAAGATTAAAAACTAACTTGAAATTCTCAAAAGGGTTAATGGTTGTTCCAGTTGCCCAGGAAAAAGGTACATCTTTTGAGCCGCTTATTAATTTAGGTTGATTGAAATTTCTTAAAGCCAAACCGAATTGAATTTTTCGATTGGGTACCAAGAGAACTCCACCATCTAATCCGATAGCGGACAGATTGTCGTATTTTGAATTGAATCCCACTTTCATATATTTCAAATTCATTCCAACGAAAAGAGGAGTTTTAATTTGCCAGGCAAAGCCACAGGCGAAAATAGTCTCCTTGTAATATTCTTTCTGACCAAAGATAAAGATTCCCATTCCATAAGTCAATCTTCTCCAGGGCAAAACTAAATAGAGGTCGCTTGTTTCTAAATCTTTGAGATTAAAAAGCTGGGAATAGCCGGACTCTATCAATCCTTTTTTCAGAAGTCCCAAACCAGCTGGATTGTATGATAAGCTGGCCGCTTCACAACCCAATGCCACTCCTTCTCCGCCTAGGCTATTAACCAGAGCGCTCTCGCCCCAATTTTCAAAAGCAGCCCAGGATGAAGAAGAAAATAAAAAGAATATGATAATTGTTTTAAGTATTGATCTCATTTTTTAGCCACCGCGAAGCTGACCTTGGCTTTGCTGTTGGTGTTGCCACTGGCATAAGCATAGAGTATATACATCCCGATTTTCAGAAACCGGTTATTATCATCTTTCCCATCCCAGATTATCTCTCCACTAACTCGGGGCTCATCTTCCAAAAGAATTTTGACTAATCTTCCTTTAGTATCATAAACCTTTAAAGTTAGATTCGACATTATGGGAAGGGTATATTTTATTTTCAACTCGTCCTCAAATCCATCCCCATCCGGGGAGAAGACTTTCGGCTCAAGTTCAAGTTTTATCGCATCAGAATAACTTACGTTCACGCTATTTTTCCTGCCCGGGGTTGAGCCGGAAGAATCAATACATACCCACCAGTTATTCGCAGAATCACCCAATAAAGGGTTAATTTTTTCCCAGGAGATTCCGTCTCCACTATCTTTTGTCCAGATGAACTTATGTGTATTTCCCGAAGTATCAATTAACTCTACACTATCGCAAGTATTGGTTAAGGAGATCTTCACACCAACTGCTGGATAATTCTCATCAGGCGAGTCCCCCCAAACCCCACTATTATTTCCCCAATAACCTTCAAAGCTGATTGAATCCATAGTGGATACTAGTTTTCGGGCTAAAACCAAATATCCTCCAGCTGTTATGACAATGGAATCAAAAACAGTTGTGTCCTCATCACTGGTAAGTTTCCATCCTGCTAAGTTAATTTCTTCATCCGAACCATTAAATAGCTCGACCCATTCCAGAGTTGTCCAGCTTTTTGGCTCATTAGCCAAGACTTCGTTTAGGACAACATCTCCCTGCGCATAAGCACAAGCTGTTAAAGATAGTAACAACAAAACAAAAAGAAGAGTGTTGGGTTTTTTCATTTGTGAATTCATTTACTCGCCTCTGCCGAGGGCCTTTTATATTCGGGAAGCCCCGTGATTATGCACATCAGCTTTTCAACTTGACTTAAAGTCGCACTTGCCCCCTCCCTGGCCGGGCAGGCACCCTTAATGAAAACTCTAAAATTCGTAACGAATTTTTAAGTTTTCATTTCCCTCTCCCCACTGGGGAGAGGGGATTCGATTTCCTCTCCCCTTTGGGGAGAGGATTAAGGTGAGGGGAGGTTTCACCAGTTTATGGAAAGTTTTGTCCTGACAATTTTATCTTCTATGCTATTTGTAGAGCGACTATATTTTGCTCCAAGACCTAAGATGAAGCTGTTTGCTTTAAAGAATTTCATATTTTGTTCAAGGTAAAATCGCCAGGTACTGTCTTTGGAGCTATTCAGATTTGGGTCGTAACATTTCAGCCAGAGGGTCAGGGGTGAAAAAGATATAGCGGAAGAGCTGATTCTAAATTGAATGTCCCCATATTTTCTTTTGCCACCTGTAAGCGATTTTTCGCCATAATCAGCCATTATCCTTAGCTTGAAATTAGAAAATTGGGAAATCTCAAATCCAAGACCGGTCTTCTCACCATCCAACTCTTCCTCTTCCAGGTTATTATCCATCCAATATTTCTCTAAAATGAAAGACTGTTTTTCCCAAAGGGAATAACTTGCTCCAATTTTTGCCCTCATCTTTTGAGGCAAGCCTCTATTTTCGCTCCATTGGGCGTATCCCAGACTGATTCTCAAGTTTGGTGTGAGTTTATATCGGGATACAAAATTAATTCCCCTTTCCCCGGCTTGGCGCGATTTAAAAGTATAATCTATCTCTTCTATCTTGGTGCTCTCATAGTCAGATTGGGATGGACCTCCATTATGCAGGTGGATGAAATTTGAAGCATAATTCCAAAATGACCAATCCACTGAATAGTTTTTGGTATCACTTGTGAAAACCAGACCAATTCCCTCTCCGGCTCCTACCATTTTGGCATATTCAGCCAAAAGATTTGTGGTTTTGAAGTTGGTTTCCAGGTGCAAGCTAATGCATCTATCTTCGTAGGATCCACCCTTTCCAACTCTTTTCATCTCAGCCCAAGAAAAAGTCGCGCCCAAATCCATTTTTTTAAAAGACCAGGACAAATCTCCACCCCAAAGCCAATCCATAAAATCTGACCAGCGATTGGCTGAATAGAACACAGAGGTCTGGATGTGGTTGAATTGGTATTCTGCAAGAAAGCCATTATATCTTGCTCTTAGAGGATAAAGAAATTGGTCTTGGGCACCGAGCGTATCATCCCGAATGTAATTGAGAAATGAATAATAACCGATATTTATCCCAAGACCGAGCCTTTTATCGTAATTTCCAACTGTTAAACTAAATGATTCTTTAGGAAGAAAAAATTGTATTGACCTTCTTCTTGTTCCCAAACTTCGCTCTCCTTCCTGGGAGAATTCTCCATTAAAATCGAAAAACTTTTTGTGGATAAACCTGAAGGAAAACCGATTGGACAAGTCCTCTTCCTCTTTCAGTTTCTGATAGGTCTGCCAGGTTGCTGTCGCATTGACTTTGCTCTCAGGCTCCTTTACAAAACCTGATATTCTCTCTTCTTGCGGATATAGCTCATCTCTCTTTTGCACCAGATCTCCCCAACTTATTCCCGGGATAACCAGAAGTTTATACTTTTCATCTGAATCTAATTTTATCTTATCCGACATCAATTCCGAAAACTCCAAGTATTCCTCATAACTTATAATCCCTCTTTCCAAAGCATCTTTCAGGTCCTCCTGGTTTTCAAAGACCTCCGGGGAGATGGTCTGACCGTAAGCTGAAATAAAACAGCAAATTACCAGGGCCATCAGTAGTAAATAACTGAAGAATTTATGCATGTGGAATACGAATGAATACTGAGGCTGTCCAAAAACCTTCTCTTTTATCTTTTTATCATTGCGAGCCCTAAACCGTTCTGGTTCAGGGCGAGCGACCCCGATTTATGCGAATTCTGCATCTTGAGATCGGGGGCGTGACAATCTGAAGCGCAAGCGTCATCCTGAGCGTAAGCGAAGGATCTCACTTTGAGGAGATTCTTCACTCTGTTCAGAATGACAAGTGGGAGATTGCTTCGTCGTCCTTCGACATAGCTCAGGACTCCTCGCAATGACACTTCTTAGACAACCCCTATTCGACAATATTTAAAAATGAGATTTAAAAGATTTCTTTCAATCCGTACTTGTCGAGTTTGCGGTAGAGTGTTCTTTGCCCAATCCCCAAAAGGCTGGCTGCCCTTTTGCGGTTTCCCCTGACAGACCTTAATGTTCTTACGATTAGCTCCCTTTCCATTTCTTCTAAGCTCTGTTGAGCTGGAATTTCCTTATCCTTCTCGTAGACTGAAGATTTTTCAAAATTACCCTGTAGAGCTTGCCTTAGACTTTCTATTTCAGATTTCAAACTTAAGATTGCCTGATAAATCGCCTCGTGCTCTGCTGTTTCCGCAGTCTTTCCGGTTGCTACGGGAAGTGCTCTTTCGTGCTCCATCTGTTTTTCAACATAAGATACGACCTGCTCTTTTTCAATTCTCCGATTAGCCACGAGGATTGACATACTCTCCAGGAAATTTCTTAGTTCCCTGACGTTTCCTGGCCAGTGATAACGGGTCAAAAGCTCTAGAGCGTCATCGCTTATCCCTAAAAGTTTATTTGAGCTGGAAAACTTGAGCTTCTCTATAAAGTCTAAAACCAAAATGGGAATATCCTTAGTCCTCTCCCTTAAAGGAGGAATATCTATTTTGACCACGGACAATCTGAAATACAGGTCCTCTCTGAAATTTCCTTTCCTGACTTCCTCCTCTAATTTACGATTGGTGGCAGCAATCACCCTTACATCTACTTTTATGTTTTCATTTCCTCCGACTCGCTGGAAATTCTTCTCTTCCAAAACCCGCAAAAGTTTCACCTGAAGATGGGGCCTAATTTCTCCTATTTCGTCAAGGAATATGCTGCCCCCATCTGCCTGTTCAAATAACCCCTTGTGTCGGCTTATCGCTCCTGTGAAAGCGCCTTTCTCATGCCCAAAAAGCTCACTCTCCAGCACTCCCTCAGCCAAAGCTCCGCAATTAGCTATGACCAAGGGCTTATCTTTCCTGGGACTGTTGTTGTGAATGGCGCGGGCGATTAGTTCCTTTCCTGTTCCACTCTCTCCAGTTATCATGACGGTGATGTTGGTTGGTGCCACCTGCAAGACCACCTCAGTAATTTTCTTGAGTTCAATTGATTTTCCAACCAATCCGCAGGATTCCAAGAAATTTCTTTCTCTTAGGAGCTTGGTGACTTTTAAATGAACTTCCTCTTTGTCTAAGGGTGAGTTTAAGATATCATCTACTCCCCAGTTTAAGACCTCTTTGTGTTTTTCTTCTTTTTCCTCTAAAGCTACTAAGATGTCGCTGTGCGGACTGCGCCGGATGATTTTATTGACCAAACTTCTGCCAGGCAGGTCGGATAAGTTGCAGTCCAAGACAATCAGCTGAAAGTTTTCTTCTTTTATCATCTTCAGGCAGATTGCTCCACTATTCGCCCAGGCTACACTGGTGGGGACGTCAGCTAATATTTCCCGTATATCTCCAAAGAAGCTCTCTGCCTGCGAAACAACTAATATTTTATCTTTCTTTTCCATTCAAAACGCCCCTACGGGTCGTAATGCTTTATCGACTGATTTGCCTTTTCGATTTTCTGGGCTTACCTTCCTTTTCCACCAGCACCAAATCTACCTGTTTTTGTTCCCTGTCGACCCTTACTACCTGTACTTCAATTGATTGACCTAAGGTATATCTCTTGTTGGTATGTTTTCCAACTAGGCACCCTTTATTTTCATCATAATTGTAATAATCATCCTCTAAACTACTTAACCTGACCATTCCCTCAATTAAAAGCTTGTTTAACTGCACGAAGAATCCAAAGGAGAGGAACCCGGTTATTATCCCCTGGTATATTTCGCCCAGTTTATCTTCCAGATATTCCATCTGCTTTAGTTTTATGGATTCTCTTTCCACCTCTTCTGAGAGTCTTTCCCGCTCTGAAACCTGCTTGCCTATCTGGGACAGTCTCTCCTTTGATGCCACGATTCTATCAAGTTTGTATTTGTCATTTTTTATGCTTTTAAGTATGCGATGCACCACCAGGTCAGCGTAGCGCCTGATAGGGGAAGTGAAATGAGTGTAATGCCTGAAAGCCAATCCAAAATGTCCGATATCTTCCGGCTGGTAGCAGGCTTTTTTCAGAGATCTCAAA
>DASWLN010000088.1:0-2264 GCA_036396115.1 Candidatus Zixiibacteriota bacterium | reverse complement strand
GCTACAGCCCCGTCTGGAAGATTGGTCTGTGTTGTTCCTGTCTGGGACAACCGAGGTTTAATCAATTCTAAGTACCAATCGCAGAAATCGTGCCACACGAAATCGTAAAGCACCTTTATGCTGGAATTGAAGCGGTAATTCTGCATTAGATTGGTAACCTCCTGGATGGCTCGATTCAAGCGACTTAGTATCCACTTGTCTATCAGATCTAAGTCCTTGTAGGAAGCCAAGATGTCGGTCTTCCTTCCATCACAATTGAGCATAACCAATTTGGATGCGTTCCACAGCTTGTTGGCAAAATTCCGACCCAAATCAAAAGTGTTTACTGAAATGCAAGGATCCTGCCCATCCGGAGTAACTAACATCATGCTCGCTCTGAGTGCGTCCGCTCCATACTCTTTTATGATATCCAAAGGGTCGATTCCATTGCCCAGGGATTTACTCATCTTAACTCCGTTGGTATCCCTGACTGTGCCGTGAATATAGACATCGTTGAAGGGCAGTTTGCCGGTGAATTCAAAGCCCGCCATAACCATTCTTGCCACCCATAAGAAGATGATCTCGGAAGCAGTGAAAAGTGATTTGGTAGGATAAAAATGCTTGAAGTCTTGAGTCTCTTTGGGCCAACCGAAGGTTGAAAGGGGCCAAAGCCAGGAGGAAAACCAGGTATCTAAAACATCCTCTTCCTGCTTTAAGCTTTTCCCTTTACATTTATCGCACTCTTGGGGAGGTTTATTTGAAACGATAGTCTGATTGCAGTCCTGACAATACCAGACCGGAATGCGATGACCCCACCATAATTGGCGGGAAATGCACCAATCGCGTATATTCTCCATCCAGTGAAGATAAACTTTCGACCAATGCTCTGGATAGAACCTAAGCTCTCCGCTTTTGACGGCCTCAATGGCTGGTTTTGCCAATGGCTTCATCTTGACAAACCACTGTTCTGAAAGATACGGCTCAACTATAGTGCCACAACGATAACAGTGGCCAATGGAGTACTTGTAAGGTTCCTCTTTTTCTAAAAGCTTCTTTTTCTTCAGCTCCCCCAGAATAGCCTTTCTGCACTCAAATCTATCCATTCCTTTGAACTTGCCGGCATTCTCGTTCATCGTCCCATCTGGATTAATCACCACAATCTTTTCCAGATTATGCTGGGTAGCTATCTCAAAGTCAATTGGGTCATGAGCTGGCGTGACCTTAACCACGCCTGTTCCAAAGTTGATGTCCACCCTATCATCTGCAATTATTTTCAATTCTCTATCCAATATGGGCAAGATAGCTGAACTTCCAATTAGCTTCTTGTAACGTTTGTCCTTGGGATTGACTGCCAAGGCAGTATCTCCCAACATCGTCTCCGGACGGGTAGTAGCAACTGTAACAAAGTCATCGCTGCTTTTCAGCTTATACCTGATATACCAGAGTTTCCCTTCTAATTCCTGGTGCTCAGTCTCCTCATCTGAAATCGAGGTTCCGCACCGAGGACACCAATTTATGATATAGTTTCCGCGATAAATCAAACCCTTGTTGTAAAGCCGGACAAAGACCTCTGCCACTGCCTGGGAAAAACCCTCATCCAACGTGAATCTACTTCTCTCCCAATCGCAAGAACAACCGATCTTCTTAAGTTGGTTCAAGATGGTTTGCCCATTCTTTTCCTGCCACTCCCAAGCCATCTTGATAAATTTCTCTCGACCAACCGACTGCCTGGTTTTACCCTCTTTAGCTAAGTTTTTTTCAATTACTACCTGAGTTGCAATCCCGGCATGGTCAATCCCTGGAAGCCAAAGCGCCTCATATCCTTGCATCCTTTTCCAGCGAATTAAGATGTCTTGTAGGGTGTTATTTAGGGCGTGCCCTAAGTGCAGGATATCGGTCACGTTGGGAGGAGGTATAACCATGCTAAAGGGGTTCTTCCCGGAATCCAGTTTGGCATGGAAGATGCCGCTTTGGAGCCAACTTCCGTACCAAATCTCCTCTACTGTCTTAGGACTATAATGTTTTGGTAGCTCTTTTGTTTTAACGTTCATGTGGACAGGTTACCCCTTGAGAAATACAGGTTTGATGATAACAAAAACCTATCTCTTTGTCAAGGACAAACCTGAATCGTCCGAAGCAGAGTAGCGGAGAGTGAAGCCTCCCCCTACGGGGGTTTCACAAATATAAAAGGCCCTCGGCTTCGCCGAGAGGCGAGCGAAACTTCGCCCGCCTTAAGCGAGGTTCGCCAAAGGCGACCGAAGCCTTCTTTTAAGCCCGCCTTCGTC
>DASWLN010000087.1:0-4074 GCA_036396115.1 Candidatus Zixiibacteriota bacterium | reverse complement strand
CAGGTAAGAGATACCAAACGGGGAACCGAAGAGATTACCCGAGAAATACCAAACGTCTCAGAGGAGGCGTTGGTCAATTTAAATGAAAGAGGAGTAGTGCGGATGGGTGCTGAGGTGGAGGCGGGCGATATCTTGGTGGGCAAAGTGACCCCCAAAGGAGAAAGCGAGCTTTCTCCGGAGGAACGACTCCTGAGAGCCATTTTTGGGGAAAAAGCAGGAGATGTCAGAGATGCTTCACTCAAGGCTCCTCCGGGAATGAAGGGCATAGTCATCGATACCAAAGTTTTCTCTCGCAAGGAACGTAGCGAAGAGTCGAAAAAGCAGGAGAGAAATGAGATTGCCCGGGTGAGAAGGCAATTTCAGAAACAGATAGACAGCCTGAAGGAGATAAGAAATAGTAAATTGGGAGCTCTTTTGGAGGGAAGCACAGCCAAGAGCATTCGCAAGTCAACTGATGGGACAATAGTTTTTCGCGCCGGTTATAAATTCAAGGCAGACTCCTTCAAAGGTATCGAAGTGGATGAACTGGCGTCAGACGATGGCTATACCACTGACAAGAAACTGAACCATAAAGCGGAGCAGTTTCTGGCTAATGCAAGGAAGCTGATAGATTCGAAGAAGGAGCAGTTGGAGTTGGAGCTGGAAAAAGTGATAAGGGGTGCCGAGCTGCCTCCGGGAGTGGTACAATTAGTTAAGGTGGATGTGGCTACCAAAAGAAAACTCTCTGTTGGTGACAAGGTGGCAGGCAGGCATGGAAATAAAGGAGTAGTGGCCAGGGTGGTGCCGGAAGAGGATATGCCTTACATGCCAGATGGTGCCCCGATCGATATAGTGTTAAATCCATTGGGGGTTCCCTCGAGGATGAATGTGGGCCAAATTTTAGAGACTCACCTGGGTTGGGCGGCCAAGAAGTTGAATCTATATGTTGCCAGCCCCATATTTGACGGGGCTAATCTGAAAGAGATAAAAGCTCTATTAAAGGAAGCGGGTTTGCCGGAGTCTGGCAAGAGCATTCTTTACGATGGTATGAACGGAGAGCCTTTCGATTACCCTATAACTGTGGGATACATCTATATGATGAAACTTTCCCATCTGGTGGATGATAAAATCCATGCTCGTTCCATTGGTCCTTACTCCCTGGTTACACAACAACCCCTGGGAGGAAAGGCTCAATTCGGCGGCCAAAGATTTGGTGAAATGGAAGTTTGGGCTATGGAGGCTTACGGGGCTGCTTATTGCCTGCAAGAGATGCTGACTGTGAAGTCAGACGACGTGGCTGGACGTTCAAGAGTTTATGAAGCTATTGTTAAAGGAGAAAATCCACCTGAACCAGGCGTTCCGGAATCATTTAATGTCTTGGTTAAGGAGTTACAGAGCTTGGGCCTGGATGTGGAATTAGTGGAAAGCTAAGAAGGAGGTTTCTTTGGCTAACTCACCAGTTAAGAGCGCAAAGCGACCATTAGATTTTAAGGCCATAAAGATTAAATTAGCTTCGCCGGAAGTTATTCGATCCTGGTCTCACGGCGAAGTGACTAAACCGGAAACGATCAATTATCGTTCTTTTAAGCCGGAGAAGGACGGTCTATTTTGTGAAAGGATATTCGGTCCGGTCAAGGATTGGGAATGCAGCTGTGGCAAGTATAAGCGGGTTAGATTTCGCGGGATCGTCTGTGACCGTTGCGGAGTGGAAGTCACTCAATCCAAAGTTCGAAGAGAGAGGATGGGGCACATCCAATTGGCTGTACCGGTTTCTCATATTTGGTATGTGAGATCTATCCCCACCCGAATTGGTTATCTTCTTGATTTGTCTATACGGGACCTGGAAAAAATTCTATATCATGAATCTTATATTGTAATCGATCCTGGTAATACCTCACTTAAATACAAAGACATCATCCCCGAAGAGGAGTATGCGCGGCTTGAGGAGGAGGGGAAGGAGTTTGTGGCTAAGATGGGAGGAGAAGCTATACTTGAGCTCTTAAAACAGGTAGATGTTGAGGAGCTATCCATTTCTTTGAGGGCACAGGTCAAAGTCGAGACTTCAGCTCAAAGGAAGAAAGACACCCTGAAGAGGTTGAGGGTTATAGAGGCTTTCAGGCAGTCGCAGAATAGACCTGAGTGGATGATAATGAACATTATTCCTGTGATACCCCCAGATTTGAGACCTTTAGTTCCGCTGGAAGGTGGAAGATTCGCCACCTCCGACCTGAACGACCTTTATCGCCGGGTGATCAACCGCAACAACAGGCTCAAGAAGTTGATAGAGATAAAAGCTCCGGAGGTCATCCTGCGCAATGAGAAGAGGATGTTGCAGGAAGCCGTGGATGCCCTATTTGACAACGGTAGACGTTCTCGCTCAATTAGAGGCGACTCCAGGAGATTATTGAAGTCCCTTTCCGACTTACTTAAAGGTAAACAGGGGAGATTCAGACAGAATCTTTTGGGAAAGCGGGTTGACTATTCTGGCAGGTCAGTCATCGTGGTTGGACCAGAGTTAAAGATTCATCAGGCTGGTTTACCCAAGAGCATGGCTTTGGAACTTTTCAAGCCTTTCATACTAATGCGGCTGGAGGAGAAGGGTTATGTCCAAACTGTCAAATCAGCCAAAAAGTTGGTTGAAAAGGAGAGGCCAGAGGTCTGGGATATATTAGAAGAGATAATTCAAGACCATCCCATACTGCTTAACCGCGCACCGACTTTACATCGCCTGGGCCTTCAGGCATTCTATCCGGTGCTAGTGGAAGGGAAGGCGATTCGACTACATCCTTTGGTCTGCGCAGCTTTCAATGCGGACTTTGACGGTGACCAGATGGCAGTGCATGTGCCTTTATCCTTTGAGGCACAGTTAGAGGCGAAAGTATTGATGCTTTCGGTTAACAATTTGTTACTTCCTTCGAGCGGTAGACCGGTCGCTACCCCCAGTCAAGATATCGTCTTGGGATGTTATTATCTAACCAAGGAGAAGCCTGGGGACAAGGGTGAGGGTAAGGTCTTTGTTTCGACGGATGAGATTCTGGCTGCATATGATGCCCGTGCAGTTGGCTTGCATGCTAAGATAAGAGTTAAAATGGAGGGTAAATTAGTGGAGACAACAGTCGGGAGGGTCCTCTTTAATGATATCATTCCACAAGAATTGGGGTTCTTCAACGATCAAGCAACCAAGGGAAAATTAGAGGATTTAATATCTGAGGCTCACCGAATCCTGGGAAGTTATCGTACCTCTGTTTTTCTTGATGAGCTGAAGCGGCTCGGATTTGAATATGCCACTTTAGCTGGAATAACTGTGGGCATCGACGATATGGTTATACCTAAAGAAAAGGAAGAGCTGGTCAAGGAGGCGTTCAAAGAGGTGGAGAAAGTGCAAAAGCTGTATGAACGCGGAGTCATAACTAATGGTGAAAGATATAACAAGGTGATAGATATCTGGACTCATACCACTAGCCAGGTGGCTGAGGTGATGTTTGAGGGTATGAAGGAAGTGGATCATGGTTTCAACCCAGTGTACATGATGGCTGATTCCGGGGCTAGGGGCAGCAAAGAACAGATCAGACAATTAGCCGGGATGAGAGGTTTAATGGCTAAACCCCAGAAAAAGATAACTGGCCAAATAGGTGAAATAATTGAATCTCCTATCATTGCCAATTTCCGTGAAGGTTTGAATGTCCTGGAATACTTCATTTCCACGCATGGAGCCAGAAAGGGATTGGCTGATACCGCCCTGAAAACTGCAGATGCTGGTTATCTTACCCGAAGATTGGTGGATGTGGCTCAAGATATGATTATCACCGAGGAGGACTGTGGAACCATTTTGGGTGTAAACGTAGGTGCATTGAAAGAAGGAGAGGAAGTCATAGAATCTCTCAAAGATAGGGTCTTGGGCAGGGTAGCCCTGGAGGATATGCATGATCCCATAACCGGTGACTTATTGGTTAAGTCTAGAGAGGAGATAAATGAACAATCGTCTTCTGCCATTGACGAGAGTGGCATAGATACAGCCAAGATCAGATCGGTTCTCACCTGTGAATCCAAGAGGGGAGTTTGCGCTAGGTGCTATGGTAGGAATTTGGCCACCGG
>DASWLN010000086.1:0-9405 GCA_036396115.1 Candidatus Zixiibacteriota bacterium | reverse complement strand
CAAAAGCTTCTAACCAAACATCCGGCTGCTCCAGGACCAATTTATCAAAGAACAGATAAAATATGAAGTTGCCCTTGTCAAAAGCGTAATCCATCCTGACTGAAGATGGTGTGTAACCGTCCGGTGGCTTTGATAACTTATCCTGATTTATCAGCATATACTTGTAGTCCGAGAAGTTTCCAAACCTATCCTCACATCTCACCCGAACCATTTGCGGCTCCCTTGAAAGGATGAAGGAATATATGTCTTGTGAATCCTGTTGGGAGATTATCGTATCTCCCCAGAAGATGCTATCCAATCTGGTAGTTTGGAGATGGACTTTACTCACTTCGTACTTATTCAGCACCTCCACTTTAACTTTTGTATTATTCTCAAATGGTTCGGATGAAACCTGCTTTAACTTAGGGCTTTGGTCGAAAAGAAGATAAAAGCGAGCCAAGGAGAAATTATGGCTGGCATCAAAAACTAAAATCTCAACTTGGTGGTATCCTCTCTGATATATTTTCTTACCTAAGCTATCTACGGCTTGGGTATTTATTGTTCCTTTATTTTGAAGATATAAGTTCAAATCGTTCCCCGGCTCCAGGAAAAGCTCATAGAATTCTTCTTTCTTATTTATTTTGGAGAGATACTTTCTTTCCAGGTCTATCTTGTAAGTTTTATCAAAATCTAAGCTATCGTAACTTGAAAAGAAGGCCAGTTCTCCATCCAGCAATACTTTCATCTGATAGATTCCGAACCTGCGTCTTAACCCATTCATTCGGTCAAAAGCTGAAAGAGCTATGCCGAATTCGCCGTCCACCACCAAGGTATCTGGCAGGGTATAAACCTTCTGTTTTTCATCATAGGAAAATGGCATAATGGCCCACGAATGAAGACCATTCACCGTGGAGCTTAAATCCACAGGTTTAATGGCTACTTTCTCTATGATTGGGGGAATTGCATCTGGAACCACGAAACCAAAAACCAGTGGATTCATCGGGTGATTTCCCCCGTCTCTCATTTCAAAATGCAGATGTGGTCCTCCGTACCCGCTCTCACCGGAATAACCTATCACTTCTCCTTTTCTTATCTTTATCCCACTAGTGAGAAGGTCAATATAATATCTTCTGTTTTTCAGTTGTTCGCTCTCCACTAGCCCGGATAGCTTGGGTGAGAAATCCGAAAGATGCCCAAAGACGAAAATCTTACCATCCTCTGCTTTCAGATATACTGCCTTACCATAACCTTGATAAGAAGTAAAAACTCGAAAGACGGTCCCGTCTGTCGGAGCGGTAATCTTAGCTCCAGTTTTCCCTCCGGTGGTGATATCGATTCCGGCATGGAAATGAAAATCCCGATAATCCCCGAAAACCGAGGACAATAAATCATATCCTTTAAGTGGCCAGAGATAATCACCTGCCAGAGAGGGAGAGCATGAGGTTATGAGAAATAGTAAGATGATAATTTTTTTGAGCACATTCTATTCTACGTTCAAAAAAATTTTTTGTCAAATCCTTTGTTAAAAAAGACAATTAAAAAGCTTGCCAATTTTCGATTTGAAATTATATTTAACCGATAAATTAAGGAGCAAAATATGCCGGTGATGAAAGGTATGCGGGATATCATCAAGCCCGTGATGTGGATTGTGGTGATCGCCTTTGTGGGAACCATCGTTCTGGTGTGGGGTGGAGATATAACCAAATCGAAATATAAAAAGGGTATAATCGGATCGGCCAATGGTCAGGAGATAAGCGCTGCCGACTTTGCCAACCTTTATGACAATCAGCTGAAACAACTGGGAAACCAGTCCGAGGAATTAGATGAACAGACCACCAAACAGGTTCTGGATAACACCTGGGATAATTTGGTAGATGAGATACTCGTTCAGCAACAGACCAGAAAGTTAGGTATAACCGTATCTGACAAAGAGCTTTTCGAATATATGAAGATGTATCCTCCAGCGGAATTCCAACAGAGCCCTGACTTTCAGATCGATGGAAAATTCGATTACCAGAAGTATATGCAAGCCTTAGTTAATCCACAGTTCCCTTGGTGGCGTTGGGAGGGATATATCCGCGCAAATCTGATAACCCTTAAATTGCAGGAGATGATTGTTGACCTGGTCAGAGTAGCTGACCCGGAGGTTAAACAAGAATATGTGAACGACAACGAGAAAGTTAAGGTTAATTACCTTTTTATATCAAATAGCGAGTTTCTGGGAAAAGTTCCCCCAATTACAGAACAGGAGATTCAAGAATACTACAAAGAGAATCAGGGTGAATTCAAAGTAGAGTCGAGAACAAGCTTGAACTTTGTGGTGATTCCCAAGGTGCCTACTCAAGATGATATACAAAAAACCAAATCCGACCTCCTGAGAATTAAAATGGAGGCGGAGCAGGGTGAGGATTTCGCTACGCTGGCGCAGTACTATTCGGATGATAAAGTTACTGCCGAGAAGGGTGGGGATTTGGGCTGGTTCACCAGGGGTAAGTTAATTGAATCATTCGAACAAGCCGCTTTTTCACTCAAGGTGGGCGAAATCTCCCAACCCATTAGAACTGAATATGGTTGGCACTTGATTAAGTTATTGGAAAAAAGAGGGGTTGGTAAAAATGAGGAGCTTCATGCTAGCCACATACTTTTGAAGATAACCCCCACTGAACAGACCATCGACAGTTTAAGGGTTATGGCTGAAGACCTGGTTAAGCAAGCCACCAAGGTGGGCTTGAAAGAGGCAGCCAGGCAAAACAACTTAAACTTCTCCTCAACTGATTTCTTCTTCAGGGACAGCATCATCCCGGAAATGGGATACAATCTTGGGGCCAATCTTTTTGCCTTTGAAAATAAGGTGGGTAAAACAAGCGACCCGATTGAAACCAAGAATGGTTTTTACGTGGTGGAAGTCAAGGACAGAAAACCAGCCGGCATATATCCCTTAGACGAAGTGAAACAAAAGATTAAAGATAGAATTGTTTTGAATAAGGCCGGCGACTTAGCTTTAGGTGAGGCCCAAAAAACTTATCAAGAGGCAGAAAAAACGAAGAACCTGGAAACCGCAACCAGCAAGGTTAATCAGAAAATACAGAGATTGGATTACTTTTCAAGGAGTTCCGAGCTCGCGCAAGTTGATGACAATCCTCGGTTTGTCGGAACTGCATTTTCCTTGAATGAAAAAAATAAAATAAGCCCCCCCTTGAGGACCGAAAACGGAATTTACTTGATTGAATTCGTCTCCCATATTCCCATAAGCGAACAGGAGTTCACACAAGCGAAAGATTCACTATATCAGCAGTTGGTGATACAAAAGAAAACGCAGGCTTATCAGGATTGGTTTGAACAGATAAAGAAAAAAGCCAAAGTCGAGGATTATCGAAACAAGTTCTATAAGACCGAATAGTTTGGGTCTCTCTCAAATATTGGGGAATATTTTCTATAAGTTGTTGTCCGAAGTCTGGATTTCAAGAACGGTGTGGGATATGGTTCAACAGTTCGACGAGGGCTTCGACTGAGTCCTTCGACGGTGAGCCGCTCGGGACGGTCGAACCGCTCAGCCGAACGTCTTCACTGTCCTGAGCAAAGTCGAAGGATAAGTTCACCATCTCTTCGAGCCTGAGCCTCAGAGCCGAAGGCCTGAGCAAGGTCGAAGGAAATTCCCACACCTACGGTAGGTTATGTTCGTAGCAGAGGGAATTTATCCCTGTGCGGAACAAAATTCCTACAATAAATACAAAAAACGGAATAGTTTTAATCCAGGCGTAGCTGTGGAGAAATAGCCTTAGCCAAAAGTTTTCCGAGAAGTTTTGAATCCTCCACTGCCCCCTTGTCATCCAGCACATCCCCTGCCTCATTCCCCTTACCACTCACTCCTAATGAGGACGAGTTCTTGATATGCACCGGCTTCATCCCATAAGCCAAAACGTATTGCTCCAAGTTGTTCAAAACCACAAGGGCTTTCTCTTGGCTTTCAATTGAAACTACAATTAACCCGCAGGGTTTATCCTTAAGCGGAAAGGCAAACTTCTTATTCTTAAGAGAAGGCAGGTGACTGAGGTTTGCTATCCTTTCCAAAAAAGCCTGCATAACCGAAGGGCAAGCTCCAATTGGACCATAACTGGGAGTGGCAAATATTATTCCATCTGCCTTTTTCATCCTTTTATAGATTTCATTCAGGTCATCTTGCTGCATACAGATATAAGGGTCATCTGCACAGCTTTGACAAGCCCTACACGGTTTTATCTTTTGTCTCGACAACTGGATGATTTCAGTCAGTAAAGTTGGTTTCTCCTTCTTGGCAGACTGCATCACCTTTTCCATCAAGAGAAATGAATTTCCTCTTTCCCGAGGAGAGCCGACTATTCCTAAGAGTTTCATGATTTTGATTTAAACTCCTAAAAATCGTGATTCAATGTAGGAGTAGATTTTTAGGTTTGTTCATTAAGTTAACTTTCCCACCCAAAGGGTACGGTATCTCGCCTGTTCGAAAAAATAACCTCCTCTCCCTTGAGGGAGAGGATAAAGGTGAGGGTGAGGTTCTTTCTTTGTCTCCCCCTCACCCCTTCGCTTCGCCCTGCACCAATCTGGTGCAGGGTTTCGCTCAGGGCAGGCTCCAACCCTCTCCTCTAAGGGAGAGGGAACTTATAGAAATGTCATTTATTCCCCTACGGGGGTATTCTGATATGTCTTTCATAAAACTTCTCGTAGTGCGGGGCATTTAGCCCCGCACGGGATGGGATGAATTCCCATCCCTACGGTGCGAATCGTATGGTTCATACTTGACAGGCACGCAAGATTTTTTTGTCTTGAAACCCAAAACCCCAAACTGACTTGGTGAGGGGTAGGGACTCAAAACTTGAAACTCAAAACTGATTTAATGGTGACCACTCACCGATATTCTCCACCACGATCTTGCATTTTCCTTCCGAAGTCCACTTTTCGTTGGAATTGTAGCTCCAATCTAAATATTCAGACCCACCACCGCTGGTTGTAGTAATCAAGTATCTGTTGTTCAGATATCCAAAAGCATTGGCTTGGTCAGCGGGCCATTTGGAATCCCCGCCTGAAGGGTCAACCGGTATCCAGCCGTAGTTGGGAAGATAAACTTCGACCCAGCGATGAAAAACATCATCCCAGGAAGCATCATCTCCTCGTATTGCAACTGAGCCAACATAGCGAGCAGGCAACCCAGCCGCACGGCACATAGCGATATAGACGAAGCTATATTCTGAACAGGAACCATTTCCTCGAGCCAGGACCGCGGGAGCAATGTTCCAACCTCCCACTCTCTCGTATTCCATATTATCAATAATGTAACTAAATATCTTGCGGGCTATCCAGTAAGGGTTTTTTTCATCTCCCACTGCTTTCTTTACTGCATTTTGAATTATTGGATGATTCATAGAATATTTAGCATCGTCCACCAAGTATTTCTCTTTTATTGGTTTTGGAATATCTTCTAACTTACCAACTTTCTCTGGAAAGACAAAATATCGTACTTGGTAGAGCTTGACTTTGGCTTTCATGGAAACTGTATTGAAATGGGTAGGTCCCAAATCTTTGAACTGGAAATGGGCGACCTTTTGTCCCCACTTATCAGTCAAAATATCAGTGGGCCGGGGATTGAACTCAACTGGCCCAACAAGCTCCTGATTATTTAGGTTTTCCGGTATAGCAAGATAAACATCTAAAGTCTTAACCGTATCTGGGCCATAATTTCTTATCTGATGAGTAAACTCAAGCGTTTCTTCCTTTTGCTCTTTACGAGAAAAGAGTTCGCTGTCATCTATTTTCAGCTTATAGATTTTGTCTGTCTGGTAATCAACGTTCCAGAGATATTTTCCGTCCCAAGCTAAACCATAGGTATAAGGACCCGGAGCGTCAAAGCAGACGATTACCTCTCCCTTGTCCGGAGTAATCATATAAATCATATTTCTTGCTCTATCCGAAACCCAGAGATATTTTCCATCGAAACTAAGACCGCAAGGATAGGGCGAGGGTGAGGGAATAGAAGTAATTGTGGTTCCATCATCTGTGCTCAGTTGGTCAATCTTAGCTTCTTTGGAATCAGCAATCCAAAGATATTTTCCATCCCAAGCCAACCCTTCAGGGTCAGAAGCTGGAGAAGATATGGTCTTCTCAACTATTCTGGTCTTGGGATTGATGGAGTATATCAGATTCTCCTCTGCATCCACACACCAGAGATTCTTACCATCCCAGGTCAAACCCCGAGGCACATACCCGGGAGAGGGAATCGAGTCAATAATCGACTCATCTTTGGGATTAATCTTATAAATCATATCTGTTTTCCTGTCCACCAGCCAAAGATATGCTCCGTCATAAGCCAATCCTTGAGGGCAAGGGGAGGGCGAAGGAAATGCTATAGCCACACCTCCGACAGCCAAAACTGTTTGAGGAAAAATAATAAACAATGCTACTGCGAGCAGAATAATTTTATCCTGCTTGTGCATTTGACACTCCTTTTTAAGATTTTTGCTTTTGGTCTTAATTTATCTCTTGCCGGGTTCTAAGTCAAGAGTTTTGACAGGAAGGTTCTGCTGGAGTGTCAAGCTTTAGCTTGACCTGAAACTCTGCGTAGGGGTTTGATTTATCGAACTCGCTGTCTTGTCAGGTCGGATGAATCCGACCCCTAGATGAACACTTCAATTTGCCTCTTTGAAGACGTTTCTCCTGGACAACACAGAAAAAAACAGCCCCAACTCCGAGAGAGTTAGGGCTGCTCGTTTTCTTCTGCCAGTTAGCAGTTATTTCAGTAACAACATCCTTTTCGATTCTGCAAAATCTCCAGCTTGAATCCTGTAGAAGTAAATTCCGCTTGCCACCTCAAGACCTTTGTCATCTTTCCCATCCCAAAGCACAGACTTATAACCTGAAGGTAGGTCTTGAGAAACCAAAGTTCTCACCTTTCTTCCTAAAACGTCATAGATATTCAAGCTGACAAAACCTGGATTCTTTAAGCCAAACTCTATTTTGGTTGACAGGTTGAAAGGGTTGGGATAATTCTGGAGCAATCCGAACGACTTCGGGACATCCGAAGCTTCAATAAGATCCCCTTCTGAATCACCCTCGGAACCACCTTTGTACTTGTACACGATAATGGGTGTAGTGGTTGGAATTATGCCAGCTGAGATTAAAAGGCCATTGTTGATATTGTCAGCAATATCCTTTGCAATCTCGTCGTTAGACGGGTCTGGGTCTGTGATAAGCTCATTGCAATAAGTAACTGCCTGGGATGCGGTAGCACCATCTTGGCTGACTGCCGTTGTCTGATGGAGTTTAGATGAGACAATATTGAGCATTAAAGCTATTAGTTGCTGTTTAGCCCTGTCATTTGCCGTTCCATCTTTGTTAACTGTCAGGAGTCTCTGAAGGGCTTCAAGACTATCCCTCCCTGTAGCAGGCTGCGGCACTTGGAAAATGGTAACTGGATTAGCCAAGTTATCATTGAAATGAGTCTTGATCCTACTCATGTATTTGGACATGTTAGCCAGACTTTCTTGTGCGCTGCCTTTACCCGAGAGATAAACATTAACCTGGTGTTTCCAGTAGCCCATGCTTCTTTGTGAGCTGGTAACCTCAAGGTGATGGAGCATGAAGTTAACAACGCTATCTGCGTTCGGGGTAACCGTTATTAGTCTCGACTCAAAGTCTGCGACGTAGCCCAAAGGGGTAACTATGGAGACAATATAGTCACCAGCGTTAAGGCTGTCGAAGGAGAAAAAACCAGATGGATCCGTGTGGGCAAACCAGACCAGCGAGCCCGTGTTGTCAAATAGGTCAACCGTGATACCCAGCAGTCCACCAAGTGAGTCCGACACAGTTCCCGAAATCGAGCCAATAGATTGCGTCAGGTTAAACAAAATGGAGATATTGTCGCTCCAAGCATTTGCCACGGCTAAGTCTAAATCGTTGTCTCCATCTAAATCCGCACAGAAAACAGACCAGGCACCATCTCCTGCCCCATAGTTGACCGCACTGGCGAAGGTCCCATCCCCATTGTTCTTTAAGATAGAGATATTGTCATTACCATCATTTGCCACAGCTAAGTCTAAATCATTGTCCCCATCTAAATCCGCACAGAAAACAAACCGAGGATAATATCCTACCCCATAGTTGACCGCACTGGCGAAGGTCCCATCCCCATTGTTCTTTAAGATAGAGACATTGTGGCTATAATGATTGGATACAGCTAAGTCCAGATCGGTGTCACCATCCAAATCCGCACAGAAAACAGAAGAAGGATAATCTCCTGCCCCATAGTTAACCGCGCTGGCAAACATGCCGTTTCCGTTGTTCAATATGGAGACATTGTCGCTGCCTACGTTTGCCACGGCTAAGTCTAAATCGTTATCCCTATCTAAATCCGCACAGAAAACAGAAAAAGCACCATCTCCTGCCCCATAGTTGACCGCACTGGCGAAGGTCCCATCCCCATTGTTCTTTAAGATGGAGACATTGTCGCTACCATTATTTGCCACAGCTAAGTCTAGATCGGCGTCCCCATCGAGGTCGGCACAGAAAACAGAAAGGGGCTTATCTCCCGCCCCATAGTTGACCGCCGGGGCGAACGGGATTGAGTCTGGATTTTGTGCCACAGCGGGCAAGGTTAGAAAAACAAACATTGAAAATAAAAACATAAAAATTAAGGAAAGCTTGTTCAACATAGAACCTCCTTGGTCTTAGATTATTTTGAGGCAATTAAAAAACCAAACCGACCTGCCCCCTCAGCAAGTTTGGATATCTCAATTATAAGCCAAGATCGGGTTTTGTCAAGAGAAAAAGATGCAGGAAAAAAGATGCAGGAGTATCCCCACTTTTTTCAAGACATGTCAGAATGCCTTATGGCTGATTCCTACAGTTTCTCTCTCCCCAAGGGGAGAGAGAAAGAGTGAGGGGGAAAAGTTTAAACCTCACAGCCATAGCACCTTCCCTCATCCTCTGTCTGCGAGACTGGAACAAAAGAAAACAGTTTCACCCTCACTTATGTCCTCTCCCTCTAAGGGAGAGGACATAAAGCCTGAAGAAACCAGTCTCACTTGAAGGTCAAAGGAATAGCATACGAGTTTTGATATAGTTTTGCATCACATCGAGGCGGGGTGTGGCATCCATTTGGATGCGCTCCGTATGAGAAGGATTATCTATGATCTTAAGAGAAGATACACGATCAACCAAAATGCAGTTGCGAGCAAGAATCCAAATAGATAAGGAGCGAATCTTCCCAGGGCTTTTTCTGTTTCTGTTTGGACGATGGGTTTGTCTGTCTGATGTTCGTCAGGTGAATCCAAATAAATTTGAGAGCCCCTGTTCTCCTCTTCAAAATCTTCAATATCGGAGACGAGTTCATCTATAGTCTTATACCTATCCTCTATTTTTCTGGCTAACATCTTGTCAATTATTAGACCTAATCTT
>DASWLN010000085.1:0-4967 GCA_036396115.1 Candidatus Zixiibacteriota bacterium | reverse complement strand
GGTGAAGTTATCTACGTTCCGCCAACTGAGGGACAAATAGGCATTTGTGGGATTTACGGAGCAGTTAAATCTCCAGGCGAGTTTGAATACTCACCTAATGACAGCCTGCTGGACCTTATTGCATTAGCCCAGGGGTTGGTAGTCAATGCTGATTTGGCACAAGCTGAGGTAGTGCGGTTTGAGGAAGATAATAAAACCGCACAAACTACCAAGATTAACCTCAAGGATTTAATCCTGCATAACCAGAGAGACAAAAATATACCACTGGTGCCAGATGACAGAGTGTTTATCAAGGCGATTCCAGAATATCGCGAGAAGAAACAAGTGAGGGTTAGTGGGGAGGTGGTTTATCCAGGGGTTTATCCAATAGTGGAGGGAAAAGATAAGTTAACAGACTTAGTGGGATGGGCTGGTGGGTTCACCAAGGATGCCTCACTTTTAGGGGCAGAAGTTGTAAGAGGATACAATCTTAATATTCCGGATCCAGAATTCGAGAGGTTAAAGAAGATCCCGGTAGCAGATATGTCTTCAACTGAGTATGAATACTTTAAAGCTAAATCTCAGGAGAGGGCGGGTCGTGTGGCCTGTGATTTTAGGAAGCTTTTCTTGGATAAAGGCAAGAATTACGATGTCCTTTTGAAGGATGGAGACATGGTCAACATCCCTGCCGAATCCAAAATGGTTAACATATCGGGCAGTATAGTCAATCCGGGACTGGTGAACTACTTGCCAGACCAAGGTTATGGCTACTACATAGAGAGGGCTGGCGGTTTTTCTTATAAAGCGCGGAAAGGAAAAGTCTATATTATCAAAGGAAGCACGGGCAAGTGGGTTAAGGCAAAAAGGTCAACTAAATTGGACCAAGGAGATGCTATCTGGGTTCCGGAAAAGCCGGATAGAGATTACTGGAAATTTTTTAAGGATACAATGCTAGTTTTGGGAAATGCCGCTACAATTTATTTAGTGGTTAAACAGGCGACCGAGTGAACCTCCTTGCCCAAAGCATCTCCTCCCCCTTGAGGGGGAGTCCTGACTATGTTTTGACTTCGTAGCCGTCCATATGGACGTAAGCCCTTGGAATTCAAGAAACCGTTTTCGTCCACGTGGACGGCTACACAAAACCGAATTATGACACAGTCCCCCAAGGGGAGAGGGAACTTATAGAAATGTTATTCGTCCCCCTACGGGGGTATTCTGGCATGCCTTTCATAAAGGAGTAAAGTTTGAAAGAAGAGGAGAAAATCAATATCTTCAATTATCTTCTGGTTCTGACCAAATACCGCAAGTTCATTTTATTGAATGTTGTGGCAGTTTGCCTGGTGGTGGCGATAGTAAGTCTTTTCCTGCCCAGCTGGTATGCCGCAGAGCTTACCATACTTCCTCCCGAAAGGGAGAGTTTAAGTTTGGGTTCCTCCCTCCTCAGTAGCTTATCCGGAGGTGGAATGGGAGGTGGTTTTGCTCTTCCCTTAATGGCTACTCCTTCAGATGTGATAGCCAGTATCCTGCAGAGCCGTGCGGTGATTGAGCCAGTAATAAATCAGGAAAGTCTAATCAAGGTTTATAAGGCGAACAGTATGGAGGAGGCTTTAAAAGAGTTTTCTTCCCATATGAAAGTTAAGGTTGGCTCCGAGGGGATCATCTCCTTGGGATTTGAAGACAAAGATAGGAATCGGGCAGCCAGAATGGCCAATTCATTAGCTTTAGAGTTAGATCGGGTAAATCAAAGGACCAATATCTCCAAAGCTAAAAATGCAAGGATTTTCATCGAAGAAAGACTGGCTCAAACCCAGAAAGACTTAGCGCAAGCAGAAGATAGTCTAACCAAATTCAAACAGGAGAACAGCGCTATCTCCCTGGATGATCAGATGAAGGCGGCGATAAATGCGGCGGCTGAGCTGAAGGCGGAATTAACCAAAGCGGAGATAGATTTAAATGTCTCAAGCAAAAGCTTGGATAGCAGTCATCCTGAGATCAGAAGGCTTAAAACCAGAATCGCTGAGCTAAGAAATCAGTTGGCAACTTGGGAATTTGGAAAAGGAGGTAAACAGAAAGAAGGGGAGGAAAAGGGCTTACTGGAAGTTCCCTTTTCCGAAGTTCCTTCTCTGGGTCTGGAATTGGCTCGATTGGTGCGTGAGGTCAAAATTCAGGAGAGCGTCTTTGGGATATTGACGGAACAATATGAGCAGTACAAGATTCAGGAGACCAGAGATACTCCCACTATTCAGGTCTTGGATAAAGCTGTTCCTCCACAGAAGAAGAGTCGGCCCAGAAGGGTTTTTTTAGTGGGCATAGCGGGTTTGGTTAGTCTGTTCAGTGGAATCTTTTTGGTTTTCTTTTTAGAATATTTTGAGAAAACAAGATATAAAAACCCGGAGGATTTCAAGAAGATAGATTTGATTTTCAATACCCTGCAGAGCGATTTTGCTAATCTGAAATATGTTTTCCGCAAAAGAGGTTTAGGGAAGAAAGAACCACCAGCCGAAGAGAAATAATATGATAAAGACAGGTTTAATCGGCATTGGGGCTTGGGGCAAAAATCTCTTGAGGAATTTCTATGGTTTGCCCAACTGTGAACTGGTCATCTGTTGCGACCAGGACGAAAAGCAACTGGAGAGGACACAAAAGAGCTATCCCGGCATGAAAGTTACAACTGATCCGCAGGAAGTTATTTCAAGCAACCAAATACAAGCAGTAGTTATAGCTACTCCTCCGGTTTCTCATTTTGATTTGGCCAAGAGAAGTATTCTGGCAGGCAAGGATGTCTTTGTGGAGAAACCTTTGGTTCTGGATGTGAAGCAAGGAGAGGAGCTGGTTAATTTAGCTGAAAAAAACAATAGAATCTTAATGGTAGGCCATATCATGGAATACCATCCTGCCAGCTTGGCTTTGAAGAAATATATAGATTCAGGCGAGTTAGGTAAAATCTATTATCTTTATGCAACCAGGGTAAATTTGGGAAAAGTCAGAGATATTGAAAATGCTCTATGGAGCTTCGCTCCGCACGATATCTCCTTAATCATTTTTCTTTTGGGGCAGTCCCCCTCTTCGGTTACTGCTACGGGCGAGTCTTATCTTCAAAAAAGTATAGAAGATGTAGCTTTTATGACTATGCATTTTAATGATGGCACTATGGCTCATATTCACGTGAGCTGGTTGGACCCGCATAAAGATAGAAAGTTGACCGTTGTGGGAAGTAAAAAGATGGCGGTTTTCGATGATACCGAGTCCTCGGAGAAGATATGGATTTACGATAAGGGGGTAGATGCCAAATCGGATTACGATACCTACGGTGAATACTTGAGCTTAAGAAGCGGGGATATTCTAATTCCCAGAATAGATTCAAGCGAACCCTTGAAAAGCGAATGTCAGCATTTTATCGAGTGCGTGGAGAAAAGGACCAAACCGAGAAGCGATGGAGAAGATGGATTGAGAGTGCTGAGAGTCTTGGATGCGGCCCAGAGGTCGCTTGGGCAGGGTGGGGTTCCAGTGAAGATAGCAAACTAATTATTGGAGGAAGATGAATGAATAGCCACATTGACAAATCAGTCAAAATGGGGGAAGGGACAAAAGTAGGAATTAATAGCATTCTCGATAAAGATGTCAAAATCGGTAAAGGATGTATCATCGGGAATAATGTGGTTATCCATGCTGGAACGAGGATTGGAGATTACGTAAGAATAGATGATAATACGGTCATCGGCAAGCTTCCTATGAAGGCGGCTACCAGTGCTACAACCAAGGAGGAGGAGCTTTCTCCAGCAGAGATAGGAGATAACTGCATAATCGGGACTTCAGTGGTTATCTATGCTGGTTCAAAAATCGGTAAAAAAGTTTTGGTGGCTGATTTATCCACAGTCAGAGAGAATGTATCAATTGGCGATTTCACCATTGTGGGAAGGGGAGTGGCAATTGAGAACTTCTGCAAGGTCGGTTCCTATTGCAAACTCGAAACTAATGTGTACATAACCGCCTATTCGGAGTTGGGAGACTGGTGTTTCATCGCTCCTTGTGTAGCAACCAGCAATGACAATTATATGGCACGTTCCAAAGAGAGGTTCAAACATTTCAAAGGGGTTACAGTTAAAAAAGGTGGAAGGATTGGCTTAAACGCTACTATTCTGCCAGGCAAAATAATAGGTGAGGATTCGCAAGTGGCGGCTGGAGCTGTGGTAACAAGAGATACTCCGGCAAAGAAGATAGTGCTGGGAGTTCCGGCTAAACCCTGGAGAGACGTGCCGCCCGAACAACTGCTGGAAAATCAGTAAGCCATAATTTCTTCAACGGTTTTCAAAACATTTTAGGGTCGGTAGCTCCGACCCTAAATGATAAATAGGAGGAGAAAATGAAAGTTCCACTTTTGGATTTGACACGACAATATAAATCTATCAAGAATGAAATAGACCAAGCAATATCTAAAGTTCTAAATCATAGTCTGTTCATATTAGGTCCTGAGGTAAAAAGTTTTGAGGAAAAAATTGCCAAATACTGCGGGACAAAATACGCCATAGGGGTGGCTTCCGGTACAGATGCATTGCTTCTATCTTTGCGGGCAATCGGAGTTGGTCAGGGAGATGAGGTGATAGTCCCTTCTTTCACCTTTTACGCCACCGCGGGTGTGGTCACCAGATTGGGAGGAACACCGGTTTTTGTAGATAATGACCCCTTCACCTATAATATTGACCCAGAATTGATTGAGAAGAAAATAACTAAAAAAACCAAAGCCATAATCCCGGTCCATCTTTTTGGTCAATGCGTTGACATGGACGCTATTATGGAAATTGCCAGAAAACATAATTTGAAAGTTATAGAGGATGCTGCTCAGGCCATCAGCGCGGAATACAAGAAAAGAAAAGCAGGTTCATTGGGGGATTTGGGATGTTTTAGTTTCTTTCCCAGCAAAAATTTAGGCGGTGCAGGTGATGGTGGAATGGTGATCACCAATGATGCTGATTTGGCTGAAAAGATAG
>DASWLN010000084.1:0-3556 GCA_036396115.1 Candidatus Zixiibacteriota bacterium | reverse complement strand
CCACCAAAGCCAAGGTTACAGATTCTACCAAGAATTGCCAACGCACATCCCTTCTCCTTGCTCCAAGGGCCTTGCGAATCCCTATCTCTCTGGTTCTCTCGGTAACTGAAACCAACATAATATTCATAATCACAATTCCACCAACCAGCAAAGCGATAGAGGAAATGCCTATCATAGTTAGATAAGCGGCAGAAGTGAACTGTCTGTACAGATCCATAAAGGTCTCTGAGGTCATCATACCAAAATCATCTTTCTTGCTGTAAGGAATGTGCCTTCTTGCTCTCAAGATTAACCTGGTTTGATCCATAGCTTCATCTACTGATTCAAAGCTCGCAGCTTTAACCACTATGTTGATGCTACGACTTCTTCCATATTCATGCTTTCCGAAGTCTTTAAAGAAAGTAGTTATAGGAATGTGCACAGAATTGTCTTGGTTTTGTACTAAAGACGAACCTATTTTTTGAGATACTCCTACTATTGTAAACGTTCTGTTTTCGATTTTTATCTCCTTCCCAATAGGATCAACCAAAGGAAACAGCTTATCCCTTATCTCCCATCCAACAAAAGCTACCGGTTGATTATGTTCTTCTTCAAATTTGGAGATATACCTTCCTTCTCCTTGTTCAACCTTAACATCTACAATTTCAGCACGGTTAGCAGTAACTCCGGTTATTACAACCTCATCTATATAATGACTTCCATGCCTTACCTTTCCAGAGCGGACCACCGTGGCTCCAACCCTATAGCAGGCTACGCAACCCTCCCTCAATGCTTTCATATCCTCTAATGTAATGCTCTTTCTTTTAATTGCCTCAAACCACTCATCTTCAGTCATTATCATGCCCCACTTATTGACTAGGAAGGTGTCGGGACCCATGATGCTAATCTGGTCGGCTACATATTTGTTCATTCCAGCAATAATAGAAGTCACTGCGATCACGGTCATCACCCCAATGATAATTCCTATCAGGGTTAGGATGGAGCGCAGCTTGTTCGCCAAAAGCGACTTTAATGCTATAATAACGCCTTCCAGGAATTTCAAAAACTTATCCTTTCAATCTGTGGTTCGAGACTATGGTTGTATTTAGGTCGTATGACTCAAGAGACTAATTCTTCTTTACTATTTCTTCCCTCTCCACTCCGCCGTCACGAATATGAATTATTCTATCCGCATACCTTGCCACGTCATGTTCATGGGTGACGATGATGATGGTGTTACCCTGTTTGTGCAGCTTACCGAAAAGCTCCATTATTTCAGCACCGGTTTTGGTGTCCAGATTTCCAGTTGGCTCGTCTGCTAAAATCAAAGATGGGCTATTCACCAAAGCGCGCGCTATTGCTACTCTTTGTCTTTGTCCTCCGGAGAGCTCGTTTGGTTTATGAGCCATCCGGTCCTCTAAGTCAACCAACTTCAGAGCTTCTTTTGCTTTCTTTATTCTCAAAGTTGACTCGGTTCCATTATAGACCAGAGGTAACTCGACATTGTGCAAAGCTGAAGCACGCGGGAGAAGGTTAAAGGTCTGAAACACAAATCCTATTTCTTTATTCCTGATGTGAGCCAGCTCGTCATCGGTCATCTTGCTCACCAGCTTATCATTCAGGTAATAAGAACCCTTAGTTGGCGTATCCAGACATCCGATTAAATTCATCAAAGTTGATTTTCCCGAACCAGAGGGACCCATAATAGCCACGTATTCACCCTTTTCAACCTGCATCGTCACTCCCCTCAGGGCTCCCACTTCCTCTGTTCCGACTCTGTATATTTTCCACACATCTTCAGTTCGTATTAACACTTTGCAGGTCCTCCTTATTCTTTTTCCTTCTTTTCACTTGTGCCTTTGATACCCGTTTCTTTTTGCAACTTGACTTTTGCCCTGTTTTTCAAAGTTCTCAAAATCTTATAACTTCCAGTTATCACCATATCATCATCTTTCAGGCCTGATTTTATTTCAATATTTTGCTGGTCAGCGATGCCGGTCTGAACCGGAATAAATACGGCTTTATGGTCTTTTATCACAAAGACCCCTTCTATCTCTTTTTCCTTTCCTTTGGGTTCAGAACTCTGAGTTGTATCGGCGGACGCTGTCTTTTTGGGTTTCTTCTCCTTGGTCGGAGCTACCACTTCTAAAGTATCTTTCGGAGAACGCATCACCACCGCTTGAATGGGAACGTTCAAGACATTTTTATGTTCTTCAGTGGTAATATCAACCGAGGCTGACATACCAGGTTTTATCCCCGGCACCTTATCCAGAAGCAAAACTTTGACCAGGAAATTAGTCGTCTGTTCTTGAGTACCGTATCCTGAAACCAAGGCAGTATTTCCTATTTCAGTTACCTCTCCATTGAAACTGGTGTCGGGATAGGCATCGATCTCCACTTTTACTTTCTGCCCCTTCTCGACATTACCTACATCCGTCTCATCCACCTCTGCCTTAATCTCTATGAAGCTTAAATCGGATATAACCATAAGTACAGTGCCAGGATTATTCATTGTTCCAGTAATGGCTATTTCTCCTTCCTCCACACTAAGCTGAGTTACGACTCCATTTATTGGAGAGGTCATTCTGGTTTTGGACAAGTCGTCCTTGGCTTGATCTAAAATGGCTTTTCCTTGTTCAAGCTGAGCCAAGGTCACATCGTAATTGGTTTTAGCCCTATCATATTCCTGCTGGGATGCCAACCCTTTTTCGAAAAGCTGTTTTTGCCTCTGATAAGCCACCTTGATCTCTTCCAAGCTGGCTTGGTCTGACCTAACCTGAGCTTCCATTCTGTTAACCTCGGCTTGATATCTAGTAGGATCCAATTCTACTAGGAGTTGCCCCTTGGCAACCGCCTCCCCCTCCTTCACCGCTAAGTGAGTTACCTTCGCAGGGACGTAGGCGCTGATCTTAATTGTGGTCCTCGGGTCGATTTTGCCGTCAGCCGAGGCTACCGAGGTGACATCTCCCTTTTTGACCTTTTCCGCTTCAACTGCAAATGTCTTTTCTCCACTTTTTAGAACATTTGCCAGAACGATTATCACTACTACAACGACTACCGCAAGGATTATGATCAACTTGCTCCTTTTTTTCATGCACCCTCCTTAGATTTTGCCAATAGCCTTTTCTAATTTTGCCACTGCCATATTATAATCAAACAACGCCTGCACTTCATCTGATTTTGCCTGCTTGAAACTCACCTCTGCGTCCAGGAGCTCCAATATAGTTGCCGCCCCTAAATTGTATTTCTCCTGCACCAAATCCAAATCTTCTTTAGCAGACCTAACGCTCTCTCCAGTCAAGTCTAATTTTTCCTTTGCTTGTTGAATAGTCAGATACGCATCCTTAACTTCCAAAGCCACATTCTCTTTGGTTTGGCGGTAATTTTCTTGGGCATATCTGGCATCCAGCTTGGCATTGCTGGTTGCTGCCTTGTTTTGAAAACCATTAAAGATATTGAAATTCAGACTTCCGCTGATAGTCTGGTCATAATCTTTTTTCAAAAAATATCCGAGCATATCCAAGTTTTCATTGCTCCAACCATATCTATAACTTAGGGAAACAGTCGGCAACCAATT
>DASWLN010000083.1:0-8136 GCA_036396115.1 Candidatus Zixiibacteriota bacterium | reverse complement strand
TCTTTCCCTTGCCGGGAATTCCGGTGGGGAGAACCACGTCGAAGGCTGAGATTCTATCCGTAGCGACAATTAAGAGTCTATCTTCTAAATCATATACATCCCGCACTTTTCCTTTTGAAAACAGCTGAAATTCCTTGATATGAGTTTCTAATATAGCTTTTTCCATAATCTCCTTTAATTATAGCAAACGCATTAATTACTGTTACACGGCAGGGATTGTGTAATTCTTTCAAAATCCCCCTTATTCCCCCTTTTTCAAAGGGGGAGATCTCTTTTCCCCTCTTTAGAAAAGAGGCCCGCTTCGCCCGTCTCGCCGATGGCTCGCCGAGGCGGGCCGAATCGAGGCGAGGGCTAGGGGAGATTCGTATGAATGCTCCGCATTCCATTGAACCCGAATAAATGCGTTCGTATTGGTTTTGTCACCAGAAAAGTGAAGCCTCCCCGTGATAAATCACGGTGCTTCCAAAATATAAAAGGCCCTCGGCTTCCCTCGGCTTCGCCGAGAGGCGAGCGCCGAGAGGCTCGCCTCGCCATTTCCGCCAAAGGTGGAACTTCGCCTCTTTGAGGCAAGCATCCTCCTACGGGGGCCTTCTGGCGGAGGCGAGTAAGTCCAGTAGTGGTTTGCTAAGAAATTCAAAATAACACCTAAACCTATGCCCAAAAGATTCGAAGTCAGATAATTCCATCCCAAAAGGTTCAGGAAAATCCACACCCCCAAAAGATTGGCAGAAGCGGAGGTAAGATTAGAAGAGAGGGTGAATTTACCCAACCTTGCAAAAAACTCCCCTGTTCCCGGTTTTCTCTTTTCTCTCCAGGTCCATTTATCGTTCCAGAGGAAATTGTTCAAAATGGCTATCTGGATTGCCAGAAAGCTGGAAAAAAGTGAGAAAATTCCCAGCTTTTTGTAAAAGAGCCAGAAGAAAAACATATTGACTAAAACTCCGCTGGCGCCGACCAAGCAGAATTTTAAAAAACGGCTCACTTCAAATTCTTTTACTATCTTAACTGCCAAGACCCTTATATTCATAGCATTTGAAGATGCTGAAAGTCGTTAGAACCCTTCCTCCTCGATAAATTCGTAGAGGTTCTAACTCTTCTACATTTACGAAGTAGTCTTTTAAGTTTTCGGGGTTTTTATATCTTTCCCTTTGGTCATACACAAAAATAGCATCCCTTCCCAAAAAACTATCTGGTTTCGACCAGAAATCAAACTGCAGTCCGCTCTCACCTACAATGTTGTTGGAATATGTTTCCAATTGGGGATGGGTGTAAAACGCAATCTCGCTAGCCACTTTGTAACCATAACCCACCACAAATGTCTTTTCATCCATTTTACTTTTTTCACTTTCCACTCTCTGGGCTAATTCTTTCCAGCCAGTTATAGTATCTAACGAAGGCGAAAGCGGGATGGTTTTCATCACAGGTAAAATATGGCCAAGCACAACGAAAATCAAGCTGAGAGTTAAAGCTGAAATTCCCCAACTTCTAACCCATTTTGCACCCTTCTCCCAAAACCAAAAAATTAAAGCCACGCCTGCAATCGAAGCGGAGTAATATCCTGCGCACACCCAGTTCATTTTGACCCAATATTTGGTCGCAACTAAAGTGAAAAACAAAATTATTGGAAAAGACCAAAAAAAGCAAAGCGAAAACTTCTGATTATTCTCTTTAAATCCGATGATTCCACTTTTGACAGTTGAGTAGATTAAACTGATGTAAACCAGAGGCGAGACTATTCCAATTTGGGCTCCCAGATAACCAAAGAAATTACGGGCTGAAAAGGAACTTATCTCTTTGGCTCGGCGCGAGGATTGAAACAAAAAGGAAGCCCAATTATTGTGGGCATTCCAAATGATGACCGGGGAGAAGACCAAGACTGCTAAAAGCAGAGCTAAATAAAACTCCTTGCAAAGTAACCATTTCCGGTTTTCTCGGGAGAAGACTAAAAAAAGGGAAACAGACACAAGAATGAAAACTGAACTATACTTTGAAAGCATAGCTAATCCGGTGCTTATTCCCCAAACATACCACCACTTTTTATCTTGAGTCAAAATTAGTTTGCAAAAAAAGTAAAAGGAAAGTGCCCAGAAGAAAATCATCGGGGTATCAGGAGTGGCGATCATTGCTCCCAGGGAGAAAATCAAAACGCTGTTCAGAAGTACAGCCGAAAAAAAGCCGATCCTTTCGTCAAAAAGTAATTTCCCAATGGCAAAGGTCAGATAGGTTAAACCGGAAGTCAGTAGCACACAGCCTATGCGCACGAAAAATGCGCTCTGCTTTCCGAGATGGGTGAAGATGAAGATTAGATAGGCCAGTATGGGTGGATGGTCGAAATAGCTCAAAGCCAAATGTCGGGAGTAATTCCAGTAATATGCTTCCTGGGGTGCTAAGCCCGGAAGGTTGATGTAAATCAGCCGAAAAAGGGTTGTGCCTAATATGAGATAAATAAGATATTTGAAATAATTTCGATTTCCCTGAGAAGTGATCATTTGGGGTTTTTCTTGATGAAACTTCGATTTTCCGAGATTTCAATTCTATCCTCTGCGAAAAGCTGGATGGCTTGGGAATAAAGCTTGTGTTCAATTTCCAAAACTCTTTGTTGTAGGGTTTCCGGAGTGTCACTATCCAACACCGGAATCGCCTCTTGAAGAACTATTGCTCCATGGTCATAAACCTCGTCCACCAGATGAACTGTGACCCCGGTTGTCTTCGCACCTGAATTTATCACCGCTTCGTGGACGTGAATGCCATACATCCCTGGTCCGCCAAAAGAAGGTAACAGGGCTGGATGAATATTTATGATTCTGTTTTTATATACCCTAACAACGGTCGGCGAAAGCATCTTCATATATCCCGCCAAAATTATCATATTAACTTCATTTTCCTTCAGTATGGAAAGAAGTTTTGCATCGAACTCTTCTGGGGTGGTAAACATTTTATGGCTCAAATGAATCGCCTTGATATTATGCTGTCTTGCCCGCTCCAAAGCAAATGCGTTGCTGTTGTTGCTCACCACCACTTTTATCTCTGCATTTAATTTACCTTGCTCAATTGAGTCGATTATGGCTTGCAGATTCGTCCCCCCACCCGAAGCCAAGACTAAAAGTTTTAGTTTTTTCATCTGTGGCTTGCTCCCTCAATTATCTTTTTTGAATTTTGTTCGATAAATCGAACTGCTACAGCCCCGGGTTATTATTCCGTGCCTGACAGGAATCTTATTTTGGAGTGCATTGACCGTGTCAATGCATGCATCATCACGGATGATGCACTCCATAGACTTCTTTTCTCGTTGGGTCAGGGAAACTGCCGAGCACAAAAAAGAGTTCGTCACTTTTTACGAATCCACACCTCTCGCTTTCCGTTGCTGTTTTCTATGAATTCCAGCACCTCCATATCTTTGCATAGGCTTCTGATCTCCTCGTTAGAATAGAATCTCCATAGCATTCCTTTGAGCTTTCCTTCTGTGTATCTTCTTGTACTATCCTCTAATGACACGTGCTTGTCCTTGTCTTCCTGGTCTAACCCATCAAATGAGAGATAAGCGATACCCCCAAATTTCAAAGCATTCTTAAGGTTTAGCATCGACTTAGACGCCTCAGACGATAGCATATGGTCTAAAACCGAATTACAGATGACTGCGTCCACTTTTTCCCCAATGGAGACAAGCCTTTGAGCAGAGGATACTTTGGTCTCTATGGAAAGACTCTTTTGGTTTGCCCATTTTGTAAGTCTTTTTATCGCTTCTGAAGAAATATCAACGGCCTTCACTTGAAAACCAGCCCGAGCAAGCGCTATGCTCCATCGACCGAAACCACAACCTAAATCTAATACTTTGGATACATTATATTTTCGTAGTCGTTTGACGACCTCTGAAATTCTCCTCTTCGGTGGCAACTTGAAATCGAAACCAGAATTAGAGAAACACCTTTCCCAAAAAAGTCTATTTTGTTTTAAGATATTAGCCATCTTTCAGTTATGTCAGGAGCAATTCCTAACAGAGTCTATCCAGTCGGATTTTGTAACCGATTGCTACATAATGCTTGATAAATCAGACCGCTACAGTTCTCTTGACAAAAAAGCAAGACGATAATCTATAGCCAAGGCAGATATTTCTCTAACTCGTAATCGCTAACGTGAATGCGATAGTTGTCCCACTCCTCTTTCTTGTTAGCAATTAAAGAATAAAAAATATGCTCACCTAAAACCTCTTTTGCTAACTTACTTTTTTCGAACTCTCCTATGGCTTCTTCCAACGAACCGGGAAGGCAGTCAATATTCAGTTTTTTCCTTTCGCTATCAGACAGTCCGAAAATGTCTTTTTCCACTGGGGCCGGCGGCTCAATCTTCTCCTCTATTCCTTTTAAACCGGCGGCTAACATCAGAGCAAAAGCCAAATAGGGATTACAGGCCGGGTCCGGAGAACGTAGTTCAATACGAGTGGCTTTCTCTTTTCCAGGTTTGTATTCCGGTATGCGAATCAAAGCTGAGCGATTTTTCGTTCCCCAACAGATGTAGGCCGGCGCTTCGTATCCTGGCACAAGTCGCTTATAGGAGTTGACCCATTGGCTCAAAACTAAGCATATCTCTTTGGCATGGCGAAAAACTCCACCAATATAGTGCTTTGCCTCTTTGGAGAGATGGTATTTCTCCTCCTTTGGGTCAAAGAACGTGTTTCTGTTGTTCTCGAATATGGATTGATGAGTATGCATGCCGGAACCATTTTCACCAAACATCGGCTTAGGCATGAAGGTGGCATGGTAACCTTCTCGGAAAGCAAGCTCTTTTATGGTGAGGCGGTAGAACATGACGAAATCAGCCATAACTAAGGCTTCTTGATAGCGAAGGTCTATCTCGTGCTGAGATGGTGCGACCTCATGATGAGTACACTCTACTGGAATTCCCATTGTTTCTAGAGCTGAGGCAGCTGTCTTTCGCATCCTGGTTCCTACACTTACAGTACTGTAATCGAAATATCCCCCTTGGTCCAAAGGAGTTGGATTATCTTTTCCAGCAAAGTAAAAATATTCGATTTCCGGACCACAATAGAAAGTCCATCCTTTTTTGGCAATCTTATCCAAAGTCTTACGCAACACATAGCGCGGGTCACCAACAAAAGGCGTTCCGTCTGGATTTAAAACATCGCAGATTACCAGTCCCACCTTCTCATCGTTAATCGACCAGGGCAAAATGCGAAAAGTCTTCAAATCAGGCATAGCCACAAGGTCGCTTTCCTCGATGCGGACAAACCCTTCCACTGAAGACCCGTCAAATCCCTGACCTTCTTCCAGCACATGCTCTATCTCGCTGCGAGTGATGGACATCCCCTTGAGTTGACCTAAAATATCAGTGAACCACAAGCGAATATACTTTACCTTATTCTCATCGATCAATTTCAAAATCTCCTCTTTGCTTTTGGTCATGGCCCTTTGCCTCTTTTGAATGACTTCTAGGTGATAGAACAACTTCACCCGTGAAACTTGACTCCTATTTTCTTGCGCTTAAAATTCATACATCATAATAAAGAGATATCTCGTAAGGATGGGGTCTATTTCTTACTTCATTATATTCCTTGTTCAACTTATAATTGAACCATACGTCAAGGATCTCTCGGGTGAAGACCCCTCCTTCAAGCAGAAATTGGTGATCCTCCCTTAAAGCTTCCATTGCTTCCTTCAAAGAACTGGGAACGGATTTCATGCTCCCTTTTTCCTTCTCACTTAGAGCAAAAATGTTCTTGTCGAATGGGCCAAATCCTGCTTTGGTGGGATCGATCTTCCTTTTGATCCCGTCTATTCCTGCCATAAGCTGTGCCGCCAAAGCTAAATAGACGTTGCAGCTTGCATCCGGAGGTCGAAACTCTATTCTTTTCTCTTCCGGCCTCTGGGCATGTTTGGGAATGCGAATAGCCGCGCTCCGATTAGCTAAAGAGAAAAATAGTTTTACCGGCGCCTCAAATCCGGGAACTAGTCTTTTGAAGGAGTTGGTGCTGGGGTTGGTGAAAGCCACCAGGGCGCCTCCGTGAGCCAAAAGGCCGCCTATATAGTACAAAGCCAGCTGGCTTAAACCGGCATATCCTTTCCTGTCATAAAATAGCGGTTTGGCTTTCTTGAAAAGATGCTGGTGAAAATGCATGCCGTTTCCTGCTTCATTGTACAACGGCTTAGGCATGAAGGTAACGGTACGGTCGTGTTTTCTTGCCATCATCTTGATCACATACTTGACCCACATGGTTATGTCTCCCATGTTGGTAAGAGTATCATCCAGTATCTCTATCTCCGATTGTCCTGGACCTCCCACCTCATGATGATGATATCTTACCGGTATCCCCCCGTGCTCTATGGCCTTGACCATTTGTGCGCGCAGATTAAAAAGATCGTCCAATGGAGGGATGGCATGATATCCACTATGGCTGGGGATTTTATGGCCCAAGTTTTTTCCTTCTCTTAATCCGGAGTTCCAGTCTGCCTCATTAGAATCTATAATGTAGGAAGCCATGTTGATATCGTTCTTATAGCTCACGTTGTCAAATATGTAAAACTCAAACTCTGTTGACCAAAGACTCTTGTCCGCAATCCCTGTTTGAACTAGGTATCTTTCAGCCTTCTGCGCAATAGACCTCGGCTCTTTTCTGTATAGCTCCAGGGTGTCTGCCTCTGCCGAACTACAGATGAAGCTCAAAGTAGGCATGTCCCAGAATGGGTCTAATTTAGCGGTCGCAATATCGGGAATTAAAACCATATCGCCCGCTTCCACCGACTTAAATCCAGGTGTCGAAGAGCCATCAAAGGGGACACCCCTTTCAAACATATCCATATTTAATTGGCTTTTGGGCAAGGAAAGATGATGCCATCTTCCAAAAAGGTCGATGAATTTTAGGTCTATCATTTCGATCTTCTTTGCTTTTGCAAACTTAATTGCTTCATTTGGGCTTTTGAACAACTTTGCCTCCATTTCAAGAATTCAAATAATTCATTGATTTAGGAAAATTTAAAATTAATATAAACAAAACAGAAAGTCAACCAAAATAGAAGCTCAAAAATTTTTAAATGTACGACTTTAAATTGCTCACGACAGTAAATGAAATAGCAGTGACAAATAACCACTGCTATTATCGTAACTCTAATTATTGTTTAGACTTACAAATATCTATTCCACGCTATACTCTTTCAACACCCACCAATCACTGTCAGGTTCCTGCACTTTAACCAAGCCCACATCTTTTGCCAACCACCAGTAACTTGTGCCGTTGAATTTTGCCATACTCTCTTCCCACCCAGAAGCAACAAATTCGAATTTGAGACAATTTTCAAATGTTCCTGCAGGAACAGTCATGTCTTCGACTCCAACCAGAGAAGAACTCCAAACAAGAGTATCCGCCCAGAAAGTATCTGCCTGTGTGTGGCTATAACCAACCTCTAAACTCTCAGCTGCAATAGTTACAGGCCTCACATTTCCGTATTGCAGTACATCATAATGATTTGCAAAATTATAATGAGAATGCCACCTCAAACCGAGACCGTCTACGCTAAATCCATTTCTATAATTCACCCGATAGACTACCAATCCGACCGTATCATACATGCTAAGCAATACCTTATAGGTCGTGTAATCGTAGACAGAATGTTCGGTATGACTTGTTTTCATTTTGACATCGAAATCATTTGTGTAATCCCTTATCCCATTCCCACTCAAATCAAGATATGGTTCTCCAGGATCATATTGACCATCAGGAAAATCGAAAGCGCCGTTGCCGTCAAAATCGACAAAAGGAACATTATCTACTTGACCACACATATCTCGTCCATCATAACCACCATTATAATTTAAATCCTGATTCGCCGAGCAAGGTTCATTCGGGGTTCCGCAGACTACAAAAATATCTATCCCGGGAGTATAGATGCCATCGCTATCCACATCTGTAAACGGCTCTCCAACACAACTATCCCCATCTTTATATGGTTCTGGAATACTGTCTCTACTGTGTACTTGCCAAGTCCATTCATCCCCAATTTGCAGAGGAAAATAATCGGCAATGGCGTAAGTGACTTTTCCCTCTGGAGGATTAATTACCTCCTCCGCACAACTGATGAATAGAAGAATTACGCCAGCCAGGATCAATAAGATTATTTGGAATTT
>DASWLN010000082.1:0-2296 GCA_036396115.1 Candidatus Zixiibacteriota bacterium | reverse complement strand
ACCCGCGGCATCGTTGGTCAGGAAAACCGCGAACGGCATCAGTGAGCCTCCTGTCGCTCGCGCAGACGTTTGATCACATCCTCAGCGGGCTGGACCTTCCCTTCCCCGATCTGACGGGTCCCGAGCGCCAGGATCTTTAGGAGGGCCATTGTTTCCTGGGTTTGCTCGTAGCTTTCGATGTCCTGTATGACCACTTTGGCTTCGCCGTTCTGGGTGATGACCATCGGCTCCCGGTGTTCGTTCAGCTTTCTTACAATCTCGGCGGCATGGGCCTTCAGGTAACTGATGGGCTTGATCTGACTGGACAATTTCATGGGAGCACCTCCATTTCTTAAACACGACTAAATATAGTCCGAAAACAGGTCAACTGTCAAAAAGGAGGGGGGGGGTGCTCGATGCGGTGTCCGGTGATTTTCGTTTTCATGCCCGGCAGATACTTTCTGCCTGTTCAACTCACACCTGAGAATGTCGCTGTTTGTTCATGCCTAACGAGCCTGTACGAAAAGTCTTTTTGATCAGTGGGAACGGGGTGTCTTCGACGGTCACCTGACCCTTCCCCAGTATCACTCTTGTCCAAAGTAGGATTCTCAACGCAGAGACGCAAAGGACGCAGAGAAACCGATTTTTTATTTGGCGGTGAGAGGCCGCCAAATAAAAAGACTTCTGTTACTCTGGGAAGGGCCCTGAATAGCTTGTATAGCCTTCAAAGAGTCCCGGTTTTATGGTCGAAGGGGGGCAGTTTCTGGTCCAATCCCGCGAAACGCGGGATTGGACCAGAAGAAAGATCCTTCTCAGCGACCTCCGCGACTCTGCGGTAAACCTGATTTTGAAAGAGGGGTATACTAGCTAAAAAGTCCAATGAAATCATCTACCATTACACCTCATTCCACCGTTCTTGGACAGCAGTGCCCCAGTATAAGATCGTTGATTGTGGCGCATTCTACGAGGTCACTTTTTCTGCATCTCGCCCAAGAATTTGCTTGTGGACTTTTTCTACAGCCTCAACGCCTAGGTCAGCGGTGGCTGTGAGCCATGCGCTGGAATGAAGTGTTAGCTCTTTTGTAATATGCCAAACATCTTTTGCCTATATTGAAAATGCTTTTGCGCAAGGAGTATTCCAAGTGAAGGAGACAAACGATTGATCCACCAGAACAGCTTCCACCATGACGGCACGATAATGATTGCCTTATTCTTTGCAACTGATTTCAACACCTCTTTTGCAAATCGATCTGGGGACATAGGCCTGAGTTTTTCCCACATTCGCCGGAGTTCTTCAGGAGGAATATCTATAAGCAATTTGCCGTACTTCCCCCCTCCTTCCAAAATAGGGGTACGTATAACGCCAGGGCATAAGACACTCACACGAATCCCAAACTGTGCGGCTTCGGCCCGTAGCGATTTTGAAAGACCAACTACCGCATACTTGGTCGTCGTATAAGCTACATTTCCTGGACCGACCATAAGTCCAGCCATTGAGGCAGTATTGATAATATGTCCGAATCCCTGCTTCATCATAATTGGGTATGCTGCTTGGATTCCATTGATCACACCACGGAGGTTAATATCCACAATTTGATTCCAATCTTCAATACCCAATCGGTTCACGAGGCCACCAATTACAATTCCCGCATTGTTGAAAATAAAGTCTAACCGACCCGTACGGGAAACCGTTTCTTGGGCGAGCTGTTCCATCGCAGAAAAATCGGTCACATCTATTTTTATTGCCGTTGCTTTGCCACCGGAAGTGTGGATTTCTGAAGCAACTTCTTCTGCTAATTCGATCTGGAGATCGGCCAATACGACCTCGCAGTCGCACTTTGACAATTCCTCGGCAAGGGCTCGGCCAATTCCTGATGCTCCGCCAGTGACAATCGCAGTGGCACCACCAAAAATAGGAATTGCTTTATTTGATTCCATAGTCATTTCTCGCTAAAAAGTAATACTGAATCCTTTCAAAACGAGTCTGTAGAAAAAGTGACTTTTTTAAAAACCGCTTCTTCTGCTGGGTCAAAATAGAACTCAATTCTTCAGGGTTAGGCTAAATTATTGAGATTTTTCCTTACTCTCGTCAAAGACAAGACGATCTCTCTTTTTGTCCTTAGATGTCAATATTCAAGTCTGACCCCAGGCCCCTTTACCTTTATTCCCGTCATGACTTCGCTCACTGCTGATCCATTTATCCCAAAAGATCTCCCAATCTCTTTTACTCTTTTGACCACGCAATATTCAAATCCTTCTCAATCGAATTTTGAAGCTTTGACCCCCACAGGTTCGCAAGAACGGTCTTGTATGTCAA
>DASWLN010000081.1:0-4525 GCA_036396115.1 Candidatus Zixiibacteriota bacterium | reverse complement strand
ACCATCTCTTCGAGCCTGAGCCTCAGAGCCGAAGGCCTGAGCAGAGTCGAATGGAAGTCCTGACACAACAGTAATAACAAAACGTAGAGACAAACCTTTAGGGTTTGTTGAAAAAGTGGTTTTTGCCGTCATTGCGAGGATCCCGCCACAGGCGGGAGACAAAGCAATCCCTAACTCATTGATTTATGTAAAGCGAGATTGCTTCGCTACGCTCGCAATGACAGAAACTTAGGTTAACAGCTTCTGCGGTTGGCTCTCAGTGGCGGAAGCCACTAAAGCTACCCATATAAAAGTTATATTCAGTGAAGACAAAGTATTGAAAGGAGGATATATGAAGTTCTTTTTGGACACAGCCAATATCGATGAGATAAAAGAGGTAGCCAGCTGGGGGATTTTAAATGGGGTAACCACCAACCCTACACTTTTAGCGAAGGAAAAAGGAAGCTTCGATTCCATCGTAGAGCAGATTTGCGAAATTGTGGATGGGCCAGTTAATCTTGAAGCCATTAATTCGGAGGCGGATAGTATAGTTAAAGAAGCAAAAGAGTTAGCCAGGATACACAAGAATGTAGTGGTCAAGATTCCGATTACAAAAGAAGGGTTAAAGAGTATTAAGTTATTAAGCTCAATCGGAATCAAAACCAATACCACCTTGGTTTTCTCCCCTATCCAGGCCCTGATGGCAGCCAAAGCAGGAACATCCTATGTTAGTCCATTTGTGGGCAGATTGGATGATGCCAGTCACGTAGGGATGGATTTAGTGGGACAAATTCTCACCATCTTCAAAAACTATGATATGAAAACAGAGATAATCGTGGCAAGCATAAGAAATCCCTTACATGTGGTCGAGGCGGCAATGATGGGCGCGGATATCGCCACTATGCCCTTTAAGGTCATGTCGCAATTGATGCAGCACCCCCTGACCGATATTGGAATAAAGCGTTTCTTAGAGGATTGGAAAAAAGTAAAGGAGAGATAAAATGATACCAAGATATTCTTTGCCAAAAATGCAAAATATCTGGTCAGAACAAAATAAGTTCGAGAAATGGCTAGAGATAGAAATTCTGGCTTGCGAGGCACAAGCAAAATTCGGCAACATTCCACGTTCGGCATTACTTCAGATCAAAAGAAAAGCCAAATTCAATGCCCAGCGCATCGAAAAGATAGAGGAAAAGACGAAACATGATGTGGTTGCCTTTTTAACCAATTTAGCAGAGAATATTGGTCCTGAATCAAAATATGTCCATTTAGGTATGACCTCCTCAGACATTCTAGACACATCCCTCTCTGTCTTGATGAGAGAGGCAGGGCAACTCATAAAGGAGGATTTGCGTAATCTCAAGACCATAGTAAAAAAGAAAGCCTTGAAATACAAATATACTCCGATAATCGGTCGGACTCACGGAGTTCACGCTGAGCCGACCACCTTAGGATTAAAGTTTGCTTTATGGTATGATGAAATAAAAAGAGATATAGAACGTTTAGAAAGAGCAATCGAGACCATATCCTTCGGTAAGATTTCAGGTGCAGTGGGAAATTTTGCCAATATTGACCCAAAAGTAGAAAAATATGTTTGCCAGGAGCTTGGACTTAAGCCGGCACCGGTTTCAAATCAAATCCTGCAGAGAGACAGACACGCAGAATATATGACCACCCTGGCTATCATTGCCGGCTCAATTGAAAAGTTTTGCACGGAGATAAGAAACCTCGGGAGAACGGAAATACTGGAAATGGAAGAGCCATTTACCAAAGGACAGAAAGGGTCTTCCGCTATGCCACACAAGAGAAACCCGATTCTTTGTGAAAGACTGTGTGGTATGGCTCGCCTGGTCAAATCCCATGCTTTAGCTTCATTGGACAATATGGCTTTGTGGCACGAAAGGGATATTAGTCATTCTTCAGTTGAGAGGATAATAATTCCAGATAGCACGATTTTGATTAATTACATGCTTAATAAATTTATTTATATGATAGATAACTTAATGATTTATCCTGAGAATATGCTCAAGAATATCAATTCTACAAGAGGGCTTGTGTTTTCCCAGAGAGTTCTTTTGCGTTTGATTGAAAAGGGACTGACTCGCGAGGTGGCTTATCAAGTGGTACAGAAGAATGCAATGCAGGCTTGGGAAACAGGAAAGTCGTTTGAGGATTTGATTTCCAAAGACAAAGAAACAAGAAAATGCCTTTCTTTAAAAGAGATAAATAGTTGTTTTGATATCGGTTTTTATTTGGAGAAAGTTGATTACATTTTTAAGCGGGTGTTTCGTGGCTAAGGAGGGTTTGGGATTAGTTCTGCCGGCTATATTTTTGACTCTTGTTCTGTGGTTTCTTTTCTGGCTAAACAATCATACAGCCATTTTGTTTTTGGCAGTCATTTTTTCCGTATCCACCGTTTTATTAATTTTCTTTTTTCGTGACCCCAAGAGGATTATTCCAGGTGGAGAGAATCTTATATTATCTCCGGCAGATGGTCGCGTAGATGAGATCGAGAAATTATCTTCAGCAAGTTTTCTTGAAACCGCAGCCATAAGAGTCAGCATTTTTATGTCTTTGTTTGATGTGCATATCAACCGCCTGCCCATAAGTGGAGAAGTCAAATATATAGAGCATAAGTCCGGTAAATCCCTTCCGGCTTTCAAGAAGGAATCCGCAAAGGAAAACGAACAAACTGAGATAGGAATAGATAATCTCAGCTTCAGAGTTATCTTAAGGCAGATGGTTGGCTTTACCGCGCGTCGGATTATCTGTCACTTAAAGGTTGGAGACAAAGTCAAAATCGGTGAGAGGTTTGGTATGATAAAGTTCGGCTCAAGAGCTGAACTCTTGTTGCCGCAGAATGTGGAGATTGAAGTCAACTTAGGCGATAGAGTCAAAGCCGGCGAAACGATAATAGGGATTTTCAAAAGATGAAATATATGAAGGATATAATCCCCGGCGCCTTCACTCTGGGAAATATGTTCTGCGGTTTTCTGTCCGTCCTTTTCAGTGTTGAGGGGAATTTGGTCACTGCCGCCTGGTTAGTTGTCTTAGCAGGTTTCTTAGATGGCTTAGATGGAAAATTAGCTCAAGCATTGGGTTCAACTTCTCAATTCGGCATAGAGCTGGATTCCTTTGCAGATGTTATCTCTTTTGGATTGGCTCCGGGAGTGCTTTTCTATTCCTCGGAGCATATCATCTTGGGCAAATGGGTGTGGGTTTTAGGTTTTATCTTCATAGCAGCTGGCGCCTTCAGGTTAGTGCGCTTTAACTTGCGGACTGAATTTGAAACAAAGGATTTCTTCAATGGTCTACCTATAACCGCTGCAGCTATGACCTTGGCTAGCTATTTTCTCTTCTCCCATGGAGTTTGGGGAGAAATGAGGTATGTCGGAATTGTGATTCTGATTCTTCTTTTCTTTTCCGCTCTAATGGTGAGCAATATCAAATATGATAACCTGCCGAATTTTTCTTTTGACAACCAATGGAATAGAATTAAATTACTGTATGTGTTTGTGGGAATAGTGGCGATCTTGATAAAGCCGAAAATAGCTCCTTTTCCTCTGGGCATGATGTATGTTCTTTCAGGTGTCATTCGTGGAATAAATGATTTATTTTCAACCAACAGAATCAGGACAAACTAATGGCTAAAAGAAGCTCCAAAGAAGATGTGGCGACAGTACACGTCAGATTAAAAGAGGGGGTGCTTGACCCTCAGGGCTTGACCATAAAAAGGGCTCTGGAGGATATGGGGTATGAGGGGATTGGAGAGGTCAAATCAGGCAAATTCTTTGAGATAAAAGTGAGTTCCAAAAACAGGAAAGAATCAGAAGAAAGAATAGACGAGATTTGCAGGAAATTATTAACCAATCCGGTAATTGAGAGATACACCTTCGAGTTTGACAAATGAAGTTAGGAATCATAGTTTTCCCCGGCTCAAATTGCGATTACGACGCCTACTGGGTGGGCAAGGAAGTGTTAGGTCAGCAAACCACTTTCTTATGGCATCAGGACAAAGACTTGGGTAATTGCGACTGCGTGATTTTGCCCGGAGGGTTCTCATACGGAGATTATCTGCGCACTGGTGCGATTGCCAAGTTTGCGCCTATAATGAAGAAGGTAATCCGATTCGCCGAGGAAGGGGGTCTGGTCATTGGAATCTGCAATGGGTTCCAGATTCTCTTAGAAGCGGGTCTTTTGCCCGGGGCTATGTTGCGCAATAAGGATTTGCGTTTCATCTGCAGATATCTCTATTTGAGGGTGGAAAACGACAAAACTCCATTCACCACTTCTTGCCAGAAAAATCAGGTGCTTAAAATACCAATAGCCCATAGTGATGGAAACTACTATATTTCGGATGAGGGGCTCGAAAAGTTGAAACGTAATGACCAGATAGTTTTGCGTTATTGCGACCCGCAGGGGAGAATAACCGACAAAGCAAACCCCAACGGCTCCAAATACAATATCGCCGGGGTATGCAATAAACAAAGAAACGTTTTTGGAATGATGCCCCATCCGGAGAGATGTTCTGAGAGGGTGTTAGGCT
>DASWLN010000080.1:0-4899 GCA_036396115.1 Candidatus Zixiibacteriota bacterium | reverse complement strand
ATCCAGATGGATGACTCTAGCCAACTGAGTTACTCCCGCAGTAAATACAGTTTATAAGTTTACAAGTTTAGAAGTTTAAAAGGTCATCAGTTCTCTAAACTCCTAAACTACTAAACCTTTAAACTGCTTTTCTGGAGGGGGGAGGATTCGAACCTCCGAAGGCGTCGCCGACAGATTTACAGTCTGTTCCCTTTGGCCGCTCGGGAACCCCTCCAATAAAACAGTTTTAAGTTTTAAGTTCTCAGTTTTGAGACCCGACCCATCCAAAAACAGTTTTGAGTTTTAAGTTTCGAGTTTTAAGAAAACCCTATCGAAAACCTTATCCTGAATATTTATTTATCAATGCAACAATCAATTTCTGAATCTCAACACAAGCTTCATTTATCTCAATATAATCTGACATGTCCAAGTAGTTTCTTCTTTTAGCGATTTCCAAAAAAGTCAATGTCTCTGCCAGAGAGCCCTTTGCAAAATAAAGATATTGAACAAATTCCTTTCTGCTCTTCCTGCCATTCCCTTCAGCTATGTTAGATGGTATTGAATTAACTGCCCTCAACAGCTGAGGAATTAGAATTTTATTCTCACTCTGAGGAAAAGACCCTGTCAATGAATAAATCCTGTCAACTAAATCGACTGCTTTCTGCCAGACTATTAAATTACGAAAATTAAAGTCCTTTTGTTCTTTTCCCAAAACTATCCTCTCAAAGCTCTTTTAATTCAGTTTTGAGTCTCAGGTTTTGAGACCCTCCAACCCTTCCCTCAAGAAAGGGTGGGTTGCGTGGTCTCGAAACTCAAAACTCGTTTCTCGAAACTGCCTTAATGAGCCGGCGAAGGGACTTGAACCCCTGACTGGCTGATTACAAATCAGCTACTCTACCACTGAGTTACGCCGGCAGTGGACAAAATATAACAGCCACGTATTCTCTTGTCAACAGTTTCAATCGCTATAGCTTCTTCTTCCACTTGGTGCCTTGGGAAGTATCTTCCAAAATTATTCCCTTATCTTCCAACTGCTTTCTTATTTTATCGGCTAATTCCCAATTCTCATCTCTCCTGGCTTCTTCCCTTTGGTAAATCAAGCCTTGCATTTCCTCGTCAATTGACTCCACCCTCTCCAGAACTCCTAACACATTATCGAATTCCACTAAAAGGGAGATTAAGGCTTTTGCATCCGATTCGGAAATGTGATTCCTTTCTATAAGTAGGTTGACTTCTTTGACTAAATCAAAAATCTTGCTTAGCGCTTGAGACATATTCAAATCATCATCCAAAGCCTCTTCAAACTCCTTTTTGGTCTCGCGTATCAGTTTCTTGATTTTAGGATTATTTTTGCCATCCTTTATGTTTTTGAGATTATGTATGAAGTCGAAAAGCCGATTGAGCGCCCCTTCAGCTGATTTCAGCCCCTCAAAAGTGAAATTCAATTGTTGGCGGTAATGAGTGGATAGTAAGAGATAACGAATGGCTTTGGGGTTATATCCCTTGGCTAATAGGTCTCTTAAGGTGTAATAATTCCCCAAAGATTTCGCCATCCTCTTCCCTTCCACCATAAGGAATTCGTTATGCAGCCAATAGTTCACGAACTTCTTGCCAGTAACTGATTCACTCTGGGCTATTTCGTTTTCGTGGTGAGGAAATATCAAATCCACTCCACCAGTATGGATATCTACGGTATTTCCCAAATATTTCATGCTCATCACCGAGCACTCCAAATGCCAGCCCGGCCTTCCTTTTCCAAAATCAGTTATCCAGAAAACGTCCCCATCTATTTCCTCCCATCCCTTCCATAAGGCGAAATCGGCAATCTGTTCTTTTTCGTACTCATCCGCCAAAACCCTCTCGGTTGTTTTCAATTCATCCAATTTCATCTTGGACAGTTTTCCGTATTCAGGGAAAGAGGAGATTTTAAAGTAGACTGAGTTGTCCATCCGGTAGGCATTTCCCTTATCTAAAAGTTTTTTCACAAACTCTATCATTTCCTTTAGGTGGCTGGTGGCTTCAGGATAAACGTGGGCTTTTTTTATGTTAAGCGCTTCCATATCTTCAAAAAATGCCTTCTTGAATTTCATCGTGTACTGAGTTAGGGGTATCCCTTTTTCCTGTGAGCCTTTTATGGTCTTGTCATCGATATCTGTTATGTTCATCACCTGCTTGACTTCATAACCTTTATATTCGAGGTATCTTCTCAGTAAGTCGCCAAAAACATATGCTCTGAAGTTACCAATGTGTGCGAAATCATAAACTGTGGGTCCACAAGTGTAAAGCCCGACCTTTCCCGACACAATTGGTTTGAAAGCTTCTCTTTTTCTGGTAAGGGTATTATATACCTTTAGTCCCATTTTAAGTTCCTTATGGCTTGGGGTAATTGAGTTAAACTATGTACCTTTGCATCCGGCTGAATGGGAAGAGAATAATCCCTGCCCTCTTTATATTTCAAGATCGCCTTCATACCTAAACTTTTTGGTCCTGCCACGTCTTCGATAAGTCTATCGCCAACGAAAACGGCTTCTTCTGCTTCTATTTTAAGTTTTTTCAAGCACTCCAGGTAAATCTCAGGGTGGGGCTTGCGATAACCGAATTCACAGGAGAACAAGGATATTTCCAAAAAAGGATAAAGCCCGAACCTTTTAAGCTCATCTCTGTGGTAATCCCCGGGAAAGATAGTGTTCGAGATTAAGCCAACCTTAAGCCCTTCTTCTTTGAGAGAACTCAAAATTTCGACTGCATCTTCTATTAAAGTAGCTTGCTGGGTTATAGGCTTGTAATATTCATACAAGAAATTACTGGATTTCCCGTCTTCTGTGCTGATTTTAAGCTCTTCGAAAAATGGAAAAACAACCTCCTCAAACTTTATTTCCTTTAAGTTTTCCTTTATGCTGGATAATCTCTGCTCGAGCTTTCTGACCAACATCGCCTCGAATACGTTGTACTCAGGCAAGCTTATATTTTGTCTCTTTAAAAACTCGTATCCACTGGCTGTTCCCATTTTTCCCAGAACATCCCAGCTGTGATTTTCAAACTCAATCAGGGTGCTACCCATATCAAATATGACTGCCTTTAGCAAGTTTTATCACCTTCTCTTGTTTAATGCTGATTGCACGATTCTATCAATCAATTCGGGAAACTCTATGCCCATAGCCTTGGCTGCCTTGGGAACCAAGCTGGTGGCAGTCATCCCGGGAAGCGAGTTCACTTCCAAACAATAGAATCTTTCATTTTCGCTATATCTGAAATCAACCCGGGCATATCCTTCACATTTCAGACTCTTGAAAGCTTTTAAGCCGTACGCCTGAATCTCCTCGGCTTTGTGCTTGGGCAGTTCTGCCGGACAGACATATTTACTTTTTCCCTTTGTATATTTGCATTCGTAATCATACACTCCGTGTTCCGGCACTATCTCTATTACTGGCAGGGCTTGGTCCTCCACTATCCCAACGGTCAATTCTCTTCCTGGAATGTACTCTTCAAATAGAACTTCGTTAGAGTAATGCTCGGCTCTTTGGATTGCCTCTTTCAATTTGGAAGGAGAGCTAACGATTGAAAAACCTATGGTTGAGCCCTGGTCATTGGGCTTCACCACCACTGGGAAGCCGAGGTTGCTTTCAATTAAAGTTTCGATAGTAGTAATATCAGTCAGCTTTTCCTCTTTCAACAGAAACCAGCGCGGGGTAGGGATTCCATCCCTTTCAAATATCTTTTTGGACATCGCCTTATCCATACACAAAGCACTGGCAAGCATGCCTGAACCAGTATAGGGTTTTCCGGTCATATCCAATAAAGCTTGAATTGTTCCGTTTTCGCCTGAACCGCCATGCAAAGCCAAAAATATCACATCCACATCCGAGAAATCGAAACTTTCAATTGCTTTCAAAGTCAATTTGCTTTCTGATTTTTGTAGGTCTTTAGTATCGGGGGGCTTGGTTTTCACCCCACCATTCAAATACTTTCCATTATCCGCTAACAGTTTATTTCCTTGAGCAGTATCTAAAGCCATAACTTTGTATCCGGCTTCCTTAAGAGCTCCTACAACGGCTTCTCCGCTTGCCAAGGAGACATCCCTTTCAGCAGAACTGCCGCCCATCAAGACCAAAACCTTAAAGTTCCCTTTTTTCATCTGTTCTTCCTTTTCAATATAATTATCCCGATGATTATGACGACCACGAGAATTGCCAACACTACCCCATTATAAATTCTCGTCAAGTCATATAGTTTTCTCCAATTATTATGTATCAAGGTTGCAGAGAGCATTATAAGCAGATTCCAGAGCATTATGCTAATCAAGCTGTAAGCTGCCATAAAGGGTAATCTTACATTTCCCACTCCAGCCGCCAACGCCACTCCAGAGCGCACACCCGGTAGAAACCTGCTGGCTACTATGACCCAATTTCCATATCTTCCAAACCAATTCTCTATTTTCTCCAACTGCTGCCTGTTGAGAAACCAACCTCTATTATGCATAAAAACCTTTCTTCCCCCGGTCTGACCAAGGGAATATAATATCAGGCAGCCAATTAATCCGCCAAAACAGACTGAAAAGAAAGTGAAAATAGGGTTGAGCAAGCCAGAGATAGCCAGAAGACCACCAGCAAAAGCTACGGTATCTCCAGGGTAGGGCGGAAAAAGACTTTCTGTGACTGAGCTGAGAAACAAAAAAACATAAAACCAGACTGCGCCATATCTGGTCAATAAGAAAAGCAAATCCTCGTAACTGGCTGAGAAAAACTCTGACATCCTATTATCTTTTTCCTTGGTTAATTATAGCATTAAATGTCGTTACATATTAGAGCAATATGCAATCTATTTTAAAATCCCCCTCCCTTCGACTTTGCTCAGGCCTTCGGCTCTGCACTTCGTCCTGAGGCTCAGTGTCGAAGGAAGGCTCAGGCTCGAAGAGATGGT
>DASWLN010000079.1:0-4301 GCA_036396115.1 Candidatus Zixiibacteriota bacterium | reverse complement strand
TTGACATCATAAACTTGTTGGGCAGTTCAGATGGCGTAGTCTGTCCAAACTGCCTCCTCCCCTCTCCCGCCATATAATAGGTCATATCAATCGCTTCTTGAACGTCCCCGCGAGTTTCTTTTAATATCTTCCCCATCTCCTGGGTCATCTGGCGGGCGAACTCCTCCTTTTTTTTAATCAGAATCTCCACTAACTTGAAAAGGATTTCAGCCCTGCGCGGGGCTGGGAACAGACGCCATTTCTTGTAAGCTTCCTTGGCGGCACCAATAGCCATCTGCACATCTTTTTCATTTGATTTCTGAAATAAGCCCAATATCTCTCTAGTATCAGCCGGGTTTCTGTTTTCGAAAGTTCTGCCAGAGGATGAGTCAACCCACTCGCCATTTATGTAGTTTTTGAAAACCCTGTCGGGCATAAAACCTCCTCAAGGATTTTAATCGGGTAAGTAATGGCTGCGCCATTACTTCTACTGTCTTTTATCTTTTCGGGAACGGTGCAACCGTTCCCTACCCACTTTTTCATAGCAAGCTAATTTACAATTCAACCACTAATCCATCATAGGCGATTTCTATGTTCTCCATACCATTATCCTTGGCTTCCTGAAGTATCATTCTGGTCTTGGGCTCCAGGTCAACCGGGATATGAATCAAGATAACCTTCTTGGGCTGTTTCTCCTTTAAGAACCCAAACAGCTTGAACAACTCTATGTGCATAGATTCACAGATGAGCAGATCCACATCTTGAATAATGATATTGAGGTCATCCAAAGAGCCGATGTCTCCCGAAAAGATGGTCCTCTTGCCATAACTCTCTATCCCAAAGCAGAAGCTCTCCATCTTCAAGGGCAAGAAAAGGTCTTGTATTACCTTTTCGTATCCTAAAAGATGTCGATTGGGATAGGCTTTTACTTTTATATTTGAATCCTGATAAAGATATTGGAACCCGATTGAATGATAATTTATCTTGAAACCGATTTTCTCGTCAAAAAGATAAAGCATCATCATATACCGATTCATCCCTGCCACAGCCTCACTCGGAAGATAAACATCTAAATCGTCCTTTCTTCCTTCCAAATACATAGTCTGAACCAAGAGCGGAAAACCGCTGATGTGGTCAGAATGCATATGCGATATGAAGACATGCTTGATGCTGTTGATATTCACTCCCTGACGCAAAAGAGAGAAGGTGCTTCCTTCTCCTACATCAAGAAGTATATTAGTCTCGAGTGTTTCGAGCAATATCGAGGTGCAAAACCGATTGGGTGAAGCCTTGCCAGAAGATGACCCTAAGATCGTATATTTAGCATCGCTCATCTTTAAAATACTCCACTGTTTTCTTAATACCTTCGGCTAAGTCCATTTTGGGTCTCCATTTAAGGTCCTTCCTGGCCCTGGAGAAATCTAAAACGCTACGCTTCTGCTCTCCTTTTTTGGCAGGAAGATGGAGTTCCTTCTGATTGTTTCCGGTCTCTTTCTTTATCAATCTAAAAATAGTATTGATATCGGTCTCTATTCCGGTGCCAATATTGAAGGTATTGTTCTTCGGATAGTCTAAAGCTAGAAGGTTTGCTTTGACTACATCATTTACGTAGACAAAATCCCTTGTCTGTTTCCCGTCTCCATTGATAAAAGCTTTATCATCATTAAGCATCTTTCTGGCAAATATCGCCACCACCCCTGCTTCTCCCCAAGAGTTTTGCCTTGGACCATAAACATTGGCATAACGTAGACATATGTAATTTAACCCGTATACTTCAGCATAAAAATACAGATAACTCTCAATGGATAATTTCGCTATGCCGTAGGGAGAGAGCGGCTTAGCAGGATGGCTCTCGTCTGCTGGAAAATATGCCTGCTCTCCATAGATTGCCCCACCAGTTGAGGCGAAAATGACTTTTTTTACTTTATGTCTCACGCACGATTCAAAAAGATTCAAGCTTCCCAGAATATTCCCTTGTGCATCTGAGATCGGATTCTCAACTGACTTTCGAACATCTATCTGGGCTGCGTGATGGCAAAGAATATCCGGTTTTTCTCTTTTGAATATTTTATCAATGACTGAATTGTTGATATCCACTTTGTAGAATTTGGCTCGGGGATTTATGTTCTTCTCAAAACCGGTGCTGAGATTATCAATGATGACAACCCTATGTTTCTGTCGGATAAACTCATCCGCCACATGCGAGCCAATAAACCCCGCACCACCGGTGACAACGATACGAGCCAAGGCCTTCCTCCTCCAACAATAGAGCAAGTGAAATTTAGAACAATATTATAACTATTTAAAAAACAAAGTCAACAAAAACCCCAATCTTTTTGAAAGATTGGGGTTAAAAGACTTAATGTAGGGGTTCGATTCATCGAACCCGCTGTTTTCGGGTCGGATAAATCCCGCCACGGGCCGGATAAATCCGACCCTTATAGTGTTATATCAGATCACCAATCCGGATTAAAATCATCTGCTGGGTTATCTGTTAGTTGGACTAACTCTTTTCGACCGTCAGTACTTACCCTGTATATGTTCTTATTGCCATCTCTATTCGAGGTAAAAGCAATCCATTCTCCATCTGGTGACCAGCTTGCCCCGCCATCCCCACAGGCAATTCCGCCAGTAAGTGAATCTAAACCAGTGCCATCGATATTTATCACACAAATTTCACTATTGTCTCCATTATCGGTCAAAAACAAGATCCTTTGACCATTAGGTGAAAACTCTATCTCTGCTATACCTTCAGCCAATCCGGACACAAGGAGTGTTTCCCCTGAGCTATCTGAATTCATTATACCTAAAGCGGGATTGGAAGGAAGATGGCTGTAACTCCTCTCAAAAGCGATTTTTCGTCCATCTGGTGAACCAACTGGCATATGATAGGCTCCTCCGCCTACACCCACATCAGTCAACTGTTTCTTTCCAGTTCCATCAGTGTTGATTATGAAGATGTTGCCTCCTCCATAATAATCTGTATAAACTACTTTATTATTTCCACAAAATCTGGGTTGATAACCATCATCTAATTTAAGATTACCAGTTCCATCCGAATTTATTATAAAAATCTCAATAGGGTCGGGAGGCATCCAAAATTCTGGTATAGCAGAATATACTATCTGATTTTCATTCGGAGACCAGTCTCCTAATAATACATTTCCACCGGGATGAAGCACTAAAGTGTCAAGTCCAGTTCCATCTGGATTAATTAACATAATAGCTGGCATAGGCAGATTAAGGAGGCAAGCAAAAGCGATTTCTTCTTTGTCGGGGGACCACAGAGGGGCGCGACCTACAGGAAAAATATTTAGACCTGAAGGGGTTACTCGCTCTTGATTCGACCCATCTTGCTCCATCACGAAAACCTCTGTGCTGTCAGTTCGGTTAGAATAGAAAACTATCCTTTGGTCTTGGGGTTTATGGCTAACTATAGTCTCCTCACACCCCAAAAGAATCCCCAAAAGAATAATCACTCCGAAAAGAAAAAAGATTCTTAAACCTTTCATTTTACCCTCCTGTTTTAATCGGGTAAGTAATGGCTGCGCCATTACTTCTACTGTCTTTTATCTTTTCGGGAACGGTGCAACCGTTCCCTACCCACTATTCTCAATTTGTTCGTGAGTCTTGCCAAATGAGTTTTTCATTCTTTCGCTCTTTGAAAAAATCAGTGCACCGTCCGTCACCCTCCCCAGTGTATCCGCCATCCGGAGCACATATCACGCTACCAGCTGCATTGTAAAGTGTGCTGAACTGGTCGCAACATTGAGGGGGAATATAATACACCCTTTGACCCTTATATTCGTATTGCCATATTGATTGTGGTGGATTCCCAACTGGTTCACTTGCGAATGTTGCGATCAGTTTATTGATCCAATCTGGATTCTCCTCAGTATTACCCCATGGATAATGATTTCTTTCTACACAATATCTGCCCGAAGAAGGTGAAGAAGAAAGGGTGGTACTGAACTCCAACTGTTCTTCATCTGGATGTATATATGGCGAGATTACTTTTATCGTGTACTCCCCGGGCTCTAAATTTCTGATTTCGAAGTTTAAGTCAAAAAGGCAAAGACACTTGCATCCGCCGTTTTCAAGAGATTGGCTTTCTTGTATTGTAATAAGACTGTCCTTAATATTGATACCAGCTATGATTGTATCCGGACAACAATTGAACCCAGTATTTATGTGTTTAAGCAGAAGAAGGCTGTCCCCGTCATACTGATATTCTATGCACTCCTGATTTGGCGGTGTGCTATCTGTAGTAGTTTCTATTCGGGATGTCTTGCAATCACTGTAACCAACCAGATTCCCAGTTG
>DASWLN010000078.1:0-8205 GCA_036396115.1 Candidatus Zixiibacteriota bacterium | reverse complement strand
CATATCGAACCATCAAATCCCCCTTTTTCGAAGGGGGAGACCTCTTTTTTCCCCTCTTTGGAAAAGAGGCCCGCTTCGCCCGTCTCGCCGATGGCTCGCCGAGGCGGGCCGAATCGAGGCGAGGGCGAGGGGAGATTTATTCTCCTTCGCCAGAACACCTCGCCGCTCTGCGGCGAGGATGAATGGCGAGGAGGAATTCCGATACCGCACCGCTCTGCCGTGCGCTTCTTCATTTAACGTAAATTAATGCGTTTGCATTAACTAATCCAGCTTGAAAGATTTTATCTGGCTATACCATTTCGCGCCTTGATTGTCCTTCAACGCTAAGGCGTAATAGTAAGTTCCACTTTTTACTTTGACATCATTGTATCTGCAATCCCACATTACTCCAAAGGAAGGATTGCCCCATCCCTCAAAAGTCTTCACCAGGGATTTTTCAACTTCCTCTTTGCTCCAACCGGTGGGTAAGGCACTCCAGATATAAAGCTTCCATCTTTCTATTTCCTGGCTGATTTCGGGTTTGAGCAGGAGCATTACCGATCTGTTCTTGCCCACGGAGAGGAACTCTATTTCTGAATTGAGACTGTATGTTAGAATCTCGGGAGAGCCCTTAGTGCTATCCTTTTCTTCAGGTAAGAATTCCGGCTCTGGCTTAGCAGGATAGCTTTCTTTTTTCTCTTCAATCGGCGCGCTGGGCAGAGTGATAGGTGCCTCCTTCTTCTCTACTATCGCTTCTTCTTTTTTCTCTTCTTTCATCTCTTCTTTGAGAAGCAATTTCTCACCCCTTTTGACGCCTTTCTCTAAACTAATGACCAAGCCAACCCTGTGGTCACCAGCCAAATCCTCTTCCGATTCATAAGGATACTTGGACCAGCTATAATCCAGTTGAATAGTGTAATCTTGTGCTTTGTATCTGATTGAACCTCCGAAAGCAGGTTGACTATAATTCAATTCATAATCTTTTCCAAAACTGTAACCGCCTCTTAACGCTAAGTTTAACTTATTGTCCGTCAATATCCATTGTTCCATCCCTATACTGGTTAAGTTGTAACTCTTCTGTATTGGTTGATTTGCATCTTTGATGGTGTTATCTAAAGCTAAGCACGTCTCATAATTCTTACCTTCATAGTGATAAGCCAATCCCAACTTAACTTGGCGAGTCTGATAACCGCTTACAACACCGGAGGAAATATCCGGGACCATATCGGTCCTGGCAAGATTCTCCCCCATAATCCCAATGCCAAGCCAAGGATGGGGCCGATAAAGAAGGCCCAAATCGAAATCGAACCCCTTTTTCTTTCCGTAGTTGGAATTGTATAACCCTTTAAGATTGAGCCCGAATGAAAGCTCTTCTGTAACCCAGCTGGAAAAGCTCAAGAGCCCGATGTTCTTGGTTACTATTCCGGTTGGATCTGCCGAGGAGCCATCCTGATATCCAGCCAGGGCAATAACTATATCCCGGGACAAGGGGAAACTTATCGCTCCTGCTCCCAGATAAGGGGATTCTGCGCTATTCACACCATACACCGTCTTTCTGTCATACATCAGGTAGAACTGCACCCCTTTCAGTTGAACCAGACCGGCTGGATTATAAAAGACCGCGCTAGGGTCATTAGCTAGAGCTGTGAAACTACCACCCATGCCTGTGGCTCTGACACTTGTTCCAGGAGTATCATACGGCCAAGCCAAGTTGAAAAGGAATAGTGTCAAACTTACCATAAATATGATTAGTGGGCATCTTCTCTGTAACTTCATTTTATCCCTCCAATAGCTTGAATTTGGATTTCAAACCTCTTTTCTTTATATCGGAAACAAGGGAGTTTTTATTAGACTGATTTGATGTTTTGGGGACTGCCTCGTTTATCTTATCTTCAAGAGTTGAACCCCTTTTAACTTGCCCAGATTTATCCTCTCGCTTAGGACTTCGAACATCTCTGCGGCAATATATATCCTCCCAATCAAGTTCCTGCACTCTTCAACTACCATCAAAACTTCTATGGGTAAAAGCGATTCACTGGTTATGTATATTTCACTTATCTTGTACTGGTCTATTAACTTGCAAATATCCTTCAAGTTACCTAAGATCTTGAAACCATTATAGCTGTCCGTCCTTATTTTCTCTTCCTTTTCAACTAAACCAGCTATCCTGTATTTGAATGGCTCGATTAGCTCTAAACTCTTTGAAAATTCTTTTGCCTCCGGATTTGCTCCCACAATCAGCACATTAGTCACGCCGATCCCCTTTTTCAGCAGGTGCCTTCTCAGGTGAAAGAAGAGTATTGACCTGAAGAGAGCAAGCAAGACCAAGCTGGACAGGAAGAAAAACAAAATCCCCTCACGTTGATTGAAAACCAACTTTCCATTAGAAACAAAGACTAAAATAGCCAAAAGTATTGAGCCTACCATGACCCCCTTGATTATCAGTAGGGCCTCCCTTTTTTTACTGGCCGCCATTCTCTGCTGGTAAAACCCTTGCAGAAGAAAAACTATCAAGAAAATGGATACCACTACTACCCAGGATATCACCAAGGAGGGTTCTTTGATCCAGTCATACTTCCTAACACAAAGATAAGAGATAACCAGACTCAAGGAAAGAGCAAAGAAATACGAAACGAAAAGGAGAAACTTTATAAACCAGCTCCCTTTCTTTCTATCCCAGGCCCTTTTAAAAAAACGCGATCCGTTCATTTTGCTCCGGTCCCTTTGGTCACTGCTGGAATAGTCTTAAGCAAGATCTTGGCATCCAGCCACAGCGACCAATTATCAATATACTGCAAATCCAATTTCATCCATTCCTGAAAGTTTACATTATTTCGGCCATTTACTTGCCACAAGCAGGTAATTCCCGGTTTCATTGAAAGTTTCCTCCTCTGCCAGTGGTCATATTGACTCACCTCGGAGGGTAAAGGGGGTCGAGGTCCCACCAATGACATGTCCCCCAAAAGGACATTGAACAATTGGGGTAATTCATCGATGCTATACTTTCTTAAACGATTTCCGATTTTGGTAAGACGAGGATCGTTTGTCATTTTAAAAACTGGTCCATCCATCTCGTTCTTATCCGAGAGTGAGGCTCTCAACTCCTCGGCGTTTTCGAGCATGGTTCTGAATTTATAGAGAGTAAATCTCTTCCCGTTTAAGCCGCATCTCTGTTGCTTGAAAAGTATTGGGCCTTTGGTTGTAAGTTTTATCAGAATAGATGTGAATAGCATGATAGGAGATACCAATACCAGTCCTACTAAGGCGAGCAAGCGATCGAAAAGGTATTTGATGAGCATGCTCCAGTATTCATCCGGGGTGGTAGTAAAAAATATCATCGGCTTACCTGAGAATTGAGTAACTCTCTTTTTGGAGAATTTGAGCGGGAAGAAATCAGCCAAGATGCAAGCAGTCACCCCCATCTCTTCGCAGACAAGCATGCTCTTCTCAACCAAACCCAAATATTTCCTTCCAACTGCATAGACCACATAATCCACATGATTACTCTTGACCACGTCAGGCAAGTCATTTAGGGTTCCGATTATGGGAATACCCAGAATATCTTTACCCTTCCGCTCTTCCTCCCAATCTATTATTCCGAGAAGGCTATATCCCCACCGCGGATGCCTCTTCACCTCCTGGACGAAGTCGGTGGCTATCTTTCCGCTTCCTATTATCAGGATAGTTTTGAGGTTGTATCCTCGTTTGCACATATAGCTCAACGTGATGGCTATCGCTCCACGTATGCCCAAAAGTAACACCAAATCGAACACCACCAGACTTCCTAAGAGCAGACGGCTATTAATCCTCGACTTGATGACGAAAAGCGAAACCAAAAGAATCCCCATGCTTTTCAGCACCACCAAGCTAATGCTCTTCGCGATTTGAACAAAAGACTTCAATCTGTATTCATAGGATTCCTTGGAGGAAAGAAGAAAGATTAGCCAGATGGGCAAGACCAAAAATATGAGATGCTCCGAGCCGAAGGAGATGACTTTGTATTCGCCTTTGACCAGACAATCAACCAAGACAGCGAGGTTTAAAGCCAATGCGGTCAATGCTAAATCGGCTATGAGATGAAGCCTCTTGAAAACCGTGAACTTATCTTTGAGAAATATTCCCATACTTTTCCCTCCTACCTCAAACCCCCGAGCATACAGAAGAAAAGGACTCCTCCCTCTTTATAGCTCTCCTTGTTGTTCTCTATGTTACCCTCATTGCAAATATCGGCATATTTTCCAAATAATCTTAATCTCAAGCGATTGTGGTGATCGTATTCCAAGTAAGCTGAACTGATTTTCTTTTTCTCGACTACGCCAGTTGGAAATTTCTCCTTGTATTCCCCTTCAGTTCCTAACCAGGGCCAATCCCAAGGCGCATCTATTCTCCCTTGTCCTTGACGGCCAAAAGAATAAGACAGACCAAAACGCAAACCCTCCACTATCCAACCGGAGAGTGAAGCCCCGAGCATATCGCTATCTGTGCCCAAACTGCTGCCGATGGTTTTGTTCTTATGCAAATAGCGATTGTACGGCTTGGCTTGATTGTAAGTCCAGTTGGTTATCTTTTGATATTCGAGATTAACTTCTATTCCCGGCAAGAGGATATTGGTTAGGTTTACACCTCCCAAAAAACCCAGCTCATCCGGCTCTTTATCGCCTTGTTGTTTCTTTTCTATCTGGATATCGTCAATCAACAATTCTCCGTAGAAGACCAGATTGTGCAGTGGCCTGAGATTGAGATCCAAACCCAAGAAAGTATTATCATCCCTTCCTTCATTTAGTTGAACCCCGTGATACCAGATAAATGGAATAGCATAATAAAGCTCAAGGTTCCTGTTCTCCCCGCCATAAAGCACTGTTTCGGAAAGGCCAATTTGTAACCAAGAACAGGGGGCAAAGCTTAAGCGATGACCAGAGAGATACCTGTTTATATGGGTTGTTCCAGTACTATCCTCTATTTCCATAGGACTTAATACTCCTGTAAAGGAGCTGAATTTCAATATTCCCCACTCACCCTCTAAGCGCAACATGTCCACCGGAAATGCAGTTTCCGATAATATCAGGGAAGAAAGCCTGCCTTGGCCCCAGGACAGTCTGTCCCTACCAAAGTAGAAACTGACGTTGGGCAGGTCAAAAGAGATGTAGGACTGACTGGCATCTCCGGCAAACCCTTTCCAGACCTTGCCGGTGTAACTTGAATCCTTGGCCAGAGCTTCATCTATGATATAGCGGGTGTAAGCTGAAAAATGCGGATTTGGTTTCAGGCCAGCTCCTATGCGCAATTTTTCCCGGTAAGTCGGTTTTTCTTTAGACTCACCTGTCAATTTTTCAGAGAAATTAATCTCACAGTTAGCTTTCGTCTCTTCTGATTGGAAATCTTCCGCGAACTCCTCTTCCAGTCTCTTAACCACATATTCATCCACCCAGTTACTTGCTATCTCCTGATTATCTATTTTATCCTGAGCCACCCTCACCGCTTTCGCCACTTCTTCCGCAGTGTAAGGTTTGGTGCCATAGTGCAAGCCATCTAAGAAACCGCGAGAATAAAGATAATCTATCTGTTCATAGACCCAACCATAAGCCTCATCGTTTAAGGAAATGGTTTGGCTCGAATTAGCTACCGTGGTATTCAGAACAAATATTAGAAATGAAACGATTAACCCAACCTTTGTTTTCCTAAGTGTTTTTCTTCTTGTCATTGCAAACTCCATTTTTTGTTATCTCTGAGCCCTACGGGCGAAGAATCTCTATGGTGCCGTGTCAAGGCTACTTCCTATAGATCCTGTAGACCTGATACTTGTCATTCCGCACTTGATGTTGAAAACCCAGCTTTTGTCATCATTTCTTTCTGGATTCCTGCTTTCGCAGGAATGACAAACAAGGCCAAAAATATCTGTAGGGGTCGCATTCATGCGACCCGCATGGCCTCTTCTTGAACCCCTCCTGACCTCCCCTTATCAAGGGAGAAACATTTTCTGTCCCCCTGACAAGGGGGATACAGGGGGTTAGGTTCTTTCATCCGACCCGCACGGCATCTTCCTCTCTTTCCTCTCCCCATTGGGGAGAGGATTAAGGTGAGGGGCATTATATCGGTATTCCTGCCCCTGGCCGGGCAGGCATCCGACTTGAACGTACTTTGGAGTGTTCGGCTTTAGCCGAACTAAAGGTCTACCTAAAGGTAGACACTCCAGTCGGGCTTGCCCCTACAGAAATCTTTCCCGATTTTGACTTTTCAAAGACCTGCACTAAATTTTTAAACTCCTCCAAACCCTCAAATGAACCTATTTCATAAAAACGCTGGGCTGTCTGGTAAGCTAACATCTCTTTTTCTTTGATTAACATCTGATAGAGTTTCTCCAGCGGGAAGTCGCACTTGGAGGGGACAAGCTTTAGGACTTCCTTTTTGAGAACCGAAACTCCGGCATCGATGAACGACATTCCCTGGTTGTTTTTGTCATACGCCTTAACCAGGTTTTCTTCGAGTTCTATATTACTCTTATCGAACTTGTTTTGGTTTTCATAAACCACCACCAGTGATTTTTTTCGGAATTGTTTAAAGTAAGAAGCCACTGCCCCAAAATCGATGCTCAGATATGAATCGCCGTACATCACCAAGAATTCATCTTGCAGTAAATTTTCCGCCTTTTTCAAAGCTCCTCCGGTACCCAAAAGATCATCCTTTTCATCACTGTATTTTATATTTACCCCAAACTTATTGCCGTTTCCGAAGTACCTTCTTATCTGCCATCCTAAATGACCGATGCATAAGGCCACTTCCATGATTTGATTTTTCCTCAATAATTCAAGCTGGTATTCTAGGAACGGCTTTCCCTCGATTTTGATCATCGATTTCGGGATATCCAAACTCATTGGCCTCATCCTGGTTGCCGATCCGCCTGCTAATATCACGCGCTGCATAACGTCTCTGTTTAAAATCGTTTCCATTCAACATACTTGCAAAGAGTTCTTCATAGCGATCCGTTATCCCTTCCCAACCATATTGACTCTTAATTCTTAGCATAGCTTTCCTACGATAATCCTCCACGAATCCTCCGCCGTAATCTCAGCGCTTATCGGAACAGATGCTCTGACGTCTTCTCATTATCCGATCGAGTATCTGGCAGATCAAGGAACTTTTCTTTCAGAAGATAGAATATGAAAAGGGTGTTGGTTACCAAATATCTTTTCCACATTCTGGTTGGCTCTTGTAAGAACCTGTAAAACCACTCCAACCCAACTCTTTGCATCCATCGGGGGGCTCTTTTGGTTTTGCCCACCAAAATGTCAAAGCTTCCTCCTACTCCCATACAGAAGGGAACCTTCAAATCGCTTTGGTATTTGCTCATCCAATACTCCTTTTTGGGGCTACTCATTCCCACGAAGAGAATGTCCGACTTCTTTTCGTTTATCTCCTTCACTATTCCTTCCTCTTCGGCAGGTGAAAAATAACCATTTCTGCATCCCACCAGGTTTAAATTGGGAAGCTCTCTTTTTAGTTTTTCTTTAAGTTCACATATTACTTCTTCCTTGGCTCCCAAAAGGAAAACTTTGTAGCCTTTTTCAGAAGCGAGCTTGAGGAGTTTCTGCATCAAATCGATGCCGGTTACTCTCTCGGGAAGTGGCTTTTTCAAAAAACGGGAAGCCCATACGATGGATTGGCCGTCCGGGCTAATCATGTCTGAGGAAACCACTATTTCTCGAAGTTTCCTATCACTTTTCATTTTGACGATTTTTGCGGCGTTTATGACACAGTGCCGGATTAGCTTTCTTTTTTGGATGGAATCCTCTATTTTTCTCAACGTATCGTCAAAGGTTAGAGTGTCTATAGGACATCCAAAAAGCATTATTCTATTCATATCTTCCCCAGTTTTTACGTAGCGGAAATTTTATGCCTTCAACTCAGACCGGCGGTCGTCCAACCGCAGAGCCATGAAGGCTCTGCCGCGCAAGTCATGAAGTAAACAAAGAATGTCGGGTGGCAACCTGATCTACAAAAGTCTTATCATTAAGTGCCCTCTGGGCAGTCAACAGAGTCACCAAAGCTTTAAGCATCCAGGCTTGCGACCAGCGCATATAAGCGATCCTGTTAGTTAATAAACTTTTCCTCTGAAAATAAAAATATCCTTCTCTATCCTGCATATTTACCAGTGTCCACAGTGCCACCCTCTCTGCTAATTGCTGATTTTGTTCGCTAACCGAGCCAAGTTCAACCAAGGTAATGATC
>DASWLN010000077.1:0-5241 GCA_036396115.1 Candidatus Zixiibacteriota bacterium | reverse complement strand
AAAGAGTATTTTCCGGCCCTTGGGCGTAAACAAGCGAAAAACCAAATAAAAAAATTATGCTACTTATTTTCAACATTCTTGTCATACAACTCCTTCTGAAATTCTCCGTCTATTCCTATTCCCCAAAAGGAAGGGGTGTTCCACCAGGTGCTGTCTTTGCCGTATCCTCCAATATATTCATCCTTACCTGACATATCCAAAAATATCCCGATTGACCCGAACTCCCTTCTTCCATCACCATATCCCTGGGTATCATTTTTCTGTCCAACCACATATTTATCATTACCTTTATGGTCTATAATAATTCCTATTCCATTGGCATTTCCAGCCCCTTGCGAAAGCCCAAAAGTTATGTAATTGTCATTCCCTTCTCTATCCTCTAGAATTCCACTGGCATAATCATGGCCGCAACCTTGCGACACCCCATGCGAGATGTAATTATCATTACCTTTCATATCAACTAAACATCCTAAGGTCATATGAGTTGCCGCTCCTTGAGCATATTGATAGGAGATGTAATTGTCATTGCCGGAAAAATCAACCAAGCTCCCTAATCCCCACCAATAGCTTGAACCTTGACCGAAAATATCTGAGGCGTAGGTATCGTTACCTGAAAGGTCAACCAAGACTCCTATGCCACCTGACAGTATTGGCCTGATGCCGTAGGCAAATCCTTGAGAAAGACTTATGAAGTGGTCTTGATAGCGGATTATATCTTTGTATTTACCTCCAGCAAAGTAGTTATCATTTCCGGACATATCTATCAATGCTCCGAGTCCCTTGACAAAACCAAACCCCTGTGCGAAAAGACAACCTGAGTAGAAGTCATTTCCGGCTTGGTCTTGCAGGATTCCAATTCCGAATCCGCCAGCTCCCTGAGTATAGGTATCTCCTACATAGTTATCGTTTCCTTCTTCATCCACTAAAATCCCTACTCCAAAAAGCCCCGCACCTAAAGAGAAACTGTTTGCCAGATATTGGTCATCCCCTTGACAATCGAAAAGTATCCCAAATCCAAAAAAGCCACTGCCAAAACAATAATCCCTCTGGACTTTATATAAATCATTTCCCTCCAAATCAATTATCACCGAAGAGTTCGCTTCGTTCTCCTCCTCAAGCTCCGGAATGAAATATTGGTCATCCCCTCCCAAATCAATGGTTAGGTATTTCTTACCAACATAGAGATTTCTCCCTAATCCCCCAATCACTATCTCTCCTTCAGGAGTGTCCACGTAAAAAAGGATATTAGAATCTTCATAGGTTTTCTCCAATAACCCCTTATTCTCCTGTTTGCTTGTGAACTGTTTTAATCTCTCCTTGACATACCACATCCTGTCTGCCAATTCCGCGCCGATTCTGTTTATCTTTGGCACATCTATTCTGCTTGCAAGAGGAATCAAATCCTCTGCCATCTTCTCCTCTATTTTAGCCTCTAAATCCAGCTCCTCCGGAGTCTTATTCTGGTCCTCCACGTCTTCCAGGATAATAGTGCTGACGTAGTTTTCCAACTGCTCTATTTCATCTTGATTCAGCACCGAGAATACACCATCCAATTTCTCATCTGCCCGGCGCAGGCTGGAAAGAGCGATTCTCAAACATTCTCCTATTTCTTTAGGCAATCTCCCAATTTGTTCTTTTATCTGCCCTCTTTCATCGGAACTTATCTCTTGACCATTTTTTTCCAATAAGTATTCTATTTCTTCTTGTAAACTCCCCCCTGTTTCTAAATCTCCCAGGATAAGGGACGAATCCGATAGGGAAACTGTAACTCCATCTCCTTTTGTCTGGTATTCCGTTCTCACCAATCTGTCGAGGAAGTTTTTGGAGGAGGATAAAAGCAATGCCAGACTGTCTGAATAGTCTAAGCTCAAAAGCGGTGATTTCATCAAATCATCTATGATTTTCAATCGAAAGGTGTCCTTTGGCGTGTAGTCATCTCTGAAGCTCAAATCCTCTCTTGTCATCTTCAGTCCTTTTAATGCCTCTTTCAGACCCTCTTCTCTTTTGGAGACTAAATCGCCAGCAAAAGCCGAGCTCAAACCGAAAAATATAATTGAACCTAAAATTAAAACTCTTTTCACTGCTCCATTCCTTTCTTAAGTCTGTTCTTATGAACCACCTTGACGATGATTATGCTAACCTCGTACAGGAAGTAGAGTGGAACTGCAAGCATCAATTGGGAGAAAACGTCTGGGGAAGGGGTCAAGACTCCCGCTAGTATCAGAATCCCCACCACAGCATATCTTCTGCCTTTAATCATAATCTGTGGTCCCAGAATTCCCATTTTGGCCAAGAAATAGGAGACAATGGGCAGCTCGAAAGCCGCACCGAAAGCTAAAACCATAAACCCTACAAAGCTGATATAGTCGCTGATTTTCATCAGAGGCTGAAGTTTCTCCGTTCCAAAAGCTAAAAGGAACTTCACTGCTGTCGGAATGACCAAAAAGAAACACAAGCTTCCACCGGCAAAAAAGAAAAAGGTGGAGAAAACAAGAATCGGACCGACTGTCCTTATCTCCCTTTTGAAAAGACCGGGAGCAATAAACCTCCAAAGCTGATAGAGGATTACCGGGGCACTGACAATCACCCCCACGATGATGGCGATCTTTATCCTTATCATGAACCCTTCGGTCGGGGACATGAAATAAACTTTAGGCAAGGGTTTAGTGACGAAATCGATTATCTTGGAAGAAAAGTAGTAGGCTGCTACGGAGAAAATCACTACCGCAATCAAACTGCGTATGATTCTCTTGCGCAGTTCCTCCAGATGGTCTAAAAACGACATCTCCCTGCCGACACTAGCCATTTGCCCCTCACCCCAAAAGGTTCTTCAACTCCTGCATGAACTCCCCCTTATCCTTGAACTGACGATAGACCGAAGCGAACCTGACATAAGCCACTTCATCCAGCTCTTTGAGCTTAGACATCACTACCTCACCAACCTCCTTGCTGGTTACCTCTTTCTTGGAGAGGTTTTGCAGATATTCCTCGATCTCATCCACCAAAGCAAGTATCCTCTTGGAGCTGATCGGCCGCTTATTGCAAGCCAGCTCTATCCCCCGAACCAGCTTCTGTCTATCGAATGGCTCTCTTCTTCCGTCATTTTTAGCCACGGTCAAGGAAACGCCTTCGATATACTCGTAGGTGGTAAAACGTTTGTTGCAGGATAGACATTCCCTCCTCCGACGCACTGACCTGCCATCCTGGGAGGTGCGGGAATCTATCACCTTATCTTCAGCGCAACCACAAAAAGGACATTTCATTTTCTTCTCCGTCTTTTCTTGTTCTTCAAAACCAAAATCTCCACTCTGGCCTCCTTCAGCATCTTCTGCGAAAGCTCATCCGGATAGCTTTCTTCTATGACCACTTTCTTTATACCCGCATTGATGAGTAGTTTGCTACAAAGTATGCATGGATGGGTAGTAGAATATAGCACCGAATCTTTTATGCTAACCCCATGCGTGGCTGCCTGAACAATGGCGTTCTGCTCCGCATGAGTGGCTCGACAAAGCTCGTGCCGCTCGCCTGAAGGTATTCCCATCTCTTCTCTTAGGCAACCAATGTCCAGGCAGTGTTTCAATCCAGCTGGAGCGCCATTATATCCGGTTGCTAAAATCTTTTTATCTTTGGTGATTGCCGCTCCCACCTGCCTTCTCAAACAGGTGGAACGTGTTGCCGCTAACTGGGCAATATTCATAAAATATTCATCCCAGGAAGGTCGGGATACATTTTTTTTCATTTGAGATTAATCCCCAGTTTATCTCCGATTTTCACATTTAAAACCTCATCTGCTCTATTCTGGCGAACTGATATTTCCAAGAGATTTGAACTATTCACCAAAGCCAGGATTTGCTTCGGCTTGGCATCAGAATAAGATCTGCTCAGCTTTTCAATCTTTCGGTTGCCAATAGTTAGGCTGACTTTTGTTTTCTCAAATCCGTTCAGATGTTCCCTTGAAATGTTACTTATCAGGTTTCCGAACCTATCAATATAAATGATTTCTCCTTTGATGCTATCTTTTTTAATTTCTGGCAGAGGAAGATTAAGTTTAACACAATCTTTTACTTTTGGGCCGAACTGACTGATTTCCACTCCCCAGGACAAATAACCCACAACCGGCGCGAAGATGTCTCTGGCGTGGAAAGTGGACGATTCTTGGTTTAAAAAGAACTTATTATTCCTGATTTCCAAAATCTCCCTTATTTCTTCATTTTCATAAATGAAGCTGAAAATCCCATTGTCTGGCCCCACAAAAACATAATCTCTGGTCTGTATTAACAACCTTTTTCTTTTGCTACCCACTGTCGGGTCAACCACTACCAAGTGGATTGTCCCTTTAGGAAAATATTTGTAAAAACTATTTAAGACAAATGCGCCCCTTAGTACATCCCAAGCTGGTATTTGGTGAGTTATATCTATCAAGTTGACATTCGGATTTATCTTTAAGATTACACCTTTAACTTGACCTACGTAGCTATCATTCAAACCAAAATCAGTGGTCAAGGTCACAAACTTTGTCATAGCTGTAAGAGATTGAGTCCGGTCTGGTTATCAAACGCTCTTTCAATTGCATCTTTGGTTGCAAGAATGACAAATTCACCGGTCACGGAAATTGTGCCTGAAAAAAGATGCCCAGCTAAGGTATTGAAATTCACATCGGAGACTACCACATGTGTATGCACCATCGGATTCCCTTTTAAAAGCGAGATATTTCCCATCAAACTGACTAATTCAAAATCATCTGGAAAATTCTTCTTGAGATAATTTTTCTTTCCCGCTTGGTAATATCCCAAAGTCAAATTATTCACCGTGCCTATGCCATAAATAAATCCGCCTTCGATTTTATACTTACCTGCAAAATCAGCCAGGGAATTGATTATCTCCTCCCCTTTTTCCAATCTTATGACGTAACCATCTTTAATCTTCTGAAAAAACATCTATCCCTCCACTTCCCTTTCTATCCAGTCAAGATAACTTTTATTTCCACAAATTATAGGCAAACCGACTATCTCTGGAACTTCGTAAGGATGTATCTTTTTTACTTGTTGGACGACTTTGTCAAATAGAATTCTTTTAGTCTTGAGCACAAGCAAAACCTCATCCTCTTTTTCTAATTTTCCCTTCCAGCGAAAAATCGATTTCACTTTGGGGACTATATTAACACAAGCCACCAATTTTTGCTCAACCAACTTTTTTCCAATTGTTTTGGCTGAAGCGGTTGAATTGGTGGTGACAAAGATT
>DASWLN010000076.1:0-3330 GCA_036396115.1 Candidatus Zixiibacteriota bacterium | reverse complement strand
GCGGATGGAACAAGAAAGAAGCCGGATGGATTACTCCCGTGGGCTTAACCGGCGACACCCACATCGTCATACGCAATATCGAGACTACCGAGGACAGCTCACTGTATCTTCTTCCCATAAATCCGAGCGAGGGAGAGTATTTCCTCCTGGAATACCGTAATCCGACCTCTGCCGGCAAATTCGATAAAATTGATTCTGACTTCAGTGTTTATTTCTGGCCCTATCTGACCTTCGGTGGAGATTCTCTTGACAGAGGTTTACTCATAACTCATGTGCATGATTCACTGGGCGCAAATTATTGGAGGATAAACAGCGGAACCCCTACTTATGCCCATTATACGGTTGCAGTGGAGGATGCGGGATACAATCCGGACTATGATGCCTCTCACAATCCAGAAGGCCATGTTACCGATAGTTCCCAATGGTGGTATCCCTACGAAAGCAGAAGGGCAGCTCCCTTTTCCAATGACGTGACCGGGCAGAACATATTCAGCCCTTCCACTTATCCCAACAGCGACGGCTACTCCGGTTCTTCTGGAATAACTGTTAGAGTGGACTCGATTGTGAACGATAGACTGTATGCCTATGTTTACGCTCCCATTCCAGCTTTTTCCTTGCTTTCGCCTTCGGACAGCGTTTTCGTTCCATACAAAGTGACTTTCCAGTGGGCAAACCCCGATCCCTGGGGAGAACTTGAATATGATTTGTATGTCAGCACTTCGCCCAACTTTAATCCTGACTCCACAGTCATTCACAGTGGACTCTCCCTTAACAGCTACAATGACAGTCTTGCGATTGGAAGATATTATTGGAAAGTAAGAGCTTTCAATCCTTCTATCCAAAAATGGTCAACCCAAACCCGAACTTTTCTTTCCGCCAAGCGTGGGGATGCAAATGGTGATACACGTGTAACTGTTTCGGATGTAGTTTATCTGATTAACTATCTTTTCAAATCTGGACCGCCGCCGATACCTGAACAGATAGTTGGAGATGCTAATTGTGATGGAAAAGCAACTGTTTCAGATGTAGTTTACCTGATCAACTATCTTTTTAAAAGCGGCCCTCCCCCTTGTTAGGGAGGCCGAAAGTATAGCAACCTCACCGACCAGAGCAGGGACCCCAGGTCTGCTCACATCATAGCCCAGTTTTGTATTGACAAAAACAGATGTTGGCCTATTTTTAATAGTGGCAGGTTAGCTTAAGAAGATGGCCGACTTCACATTTTTATTCCTCCCGATGTCATCCTCTAATCAAGGGGGTTCTGTGCAACGACATCTTACCTTTAGAGTTTGCAGGTCAGGTGCCCTAAAGCACCTGATAAATGAGCTAGATGGACAGAACAATGTTCTGTCCCTACAAAGGAGATAATAAATGAGAAGAGCTTTGATATTAATTGTCTTGGTATTTTCCCTGACGCTTTTCTTTCCCAGGCTCGGGTCTGCACAGGTCAATGAATACTACCTCGTTCCGGTAAATCTTTTTATCTACCCCTCTGGTGGAACCGTGGAGGTTGACATTCATATTGAGCTTTTTGAAGAGTATGGTATGATCAAGGCATTTTTTGTTCCCTTATATGCGGAGGGGACTTCTAACCCGGTTTTGGATACTGTGTTAACCGGTGGCCTTATGGATGCCTATCCCCCAGCCTTTCACCCGCCCAGCCTGGTTGATTATTTTTCCGTGACAACTGTAAACCCTTATGGACCACTCACTGAGCCATTATACTTTTTGGCTATGAATTTTGGACAGGCAGGTATTACTCCTCCAGCCAAAGGGCTTTATTGCAGGATGTTCTACAAAGTTTCTGGTCCAGGAACTTTAACCTTCAGAACTGCAGTCCACTCAACTGGTGGACCAGTGTTAATGAATGATTATTATGGTTCATCAGTTCCCATTAACTGGCCCCCTGAAGGAGAGGTGGGCAATTTTGAGGTGACAGCAATCCAGCCGGGAGATGCTAATCGTGATGGACACGTAACTGTTTCAGATGTGATTTATTTGATTAACTATCTTTTTAAGAGCGGTCCTCCTTCAAATCCTGCAATAGCCGGAGATGCCAATTGCGATGGTCAAGTATCTGTAAGCGATGTAATCTATTTAATCAACTATCTTTTTAAAAGCGGACCGCCGCCGTGTTAGCAAATTTAGATTCTAATAATCCCACAGGGGCAGGAATTAATCCTGCCCCTGTTTTTTTTCTTGAAACCCAAAACTCTAACCCTGCACCATTACGGTGCAGGGCAAGACTGTTTTAACCTACTTCCCAAAATCAACCTTGGGCACTTCCCTTTTTGCCGGCTCTTCAATTTCAAAATAATCTCTGGGTTGGAAACTAAATAAATTCGCTATGATGCTGGATGGAAAAACCTGACGCGAATTGTTGTAATCTAAAATAGTATCGTTATAGAATTGCCGAGCGTAAGCGATCTTGCTTTCAATTCCAGAAAGCTCCTCCTGCAAAAGCAAAAAGTTCTGATTGGCCTTCAGTTCCGGATAGTTCTCCGCCACCGCAAAAAGGGTTTTCAAGGCAGAGGTGAGCATATTTGTGGCTTCTGCCTTGCCTTTGATATCTTCAGCTTGATTATACATCGCCCTGGCTTTGGTAACATTCTCGAAGGTCTGTTTCTCGTGCGCCGCATAACCCTTGACCGTTTCCACTAAGTTGGGGACTAAATCTGCTCTCTTCTGTAATTGTACATCAATCTGGTGCCAGGCATTATCTCCCCGATTGCGAAAGACCACCAGGCGATTGTATACTCCAATGACGATTATCAATGGAACCCCAATCACTATCAAAAGCAACAACAACGCTACTACCATATCTTCTCCTTTTTAAAAAGTTGATTTATTTTAATATCAATATACCAAATACTATCAAAGAAATTAAACCAAATTGAATTACTTTTGTCATTGCGAGCGCAAGCGAAGCAATCTGAAGCGCAAGCGTCATCCTGAGCGTAAGCGAAGGATCTCACCCTGAGGAGATCCCTCACTTCGTTCGGGATGACAACTTTATGGTTGTCAGATTGCTTCGTCGTCCTTCGACACGGCTCAGGACTCCTCGCAATGACACATCAATTGACCAAACGAACTAACTTTTGCCCAATTCTTTTTTAAATCTTTCAATTTTTCTCTTTAAATTTTTATCTGCCAAACTTAAAATCTCCCCTGCCAAAATTGCCGCATTCTTTGCCCCGGCTTCACCCAAAGCAACTGTTGCCACCGGCACTCCAGCTGGCATCTGAGCCATAGACAAAAGGGCATCCAACCCGGAAAGATGCTTACTTACCAGAGGAACACCAATTACCGGCAGAGTCGTATGGGAGGCAA
>DASWLN010000075.1:0-18205 GCA_036396115.1 Candidatus Zixiibacteriota bacterium | reverse complement strand
TTTCAGAAGGTAATCAACTTCCGCTTGAACAATCGCTTTGGGAAGTCTGAATTCCGGAATGCCGTAAACTAAGACCCCACCGGCTTTATGCAGGGCTTCAAAAATGGTGACCTGATGACCCATTTTGATTAAGTCTCCTGCTACGGTCAACCCAGCCGGGCCGGAGCCAACAATGGCAACCCTTTTCCCGGTTGACTTTTCTATCTTGGGAATTTCCACTTCCCCTTGCTCTCTTTCAAAATCCGCAGCAAATCTTTCCAGATTTCCAATCCCCACGGACTGAAATTTTTTTGTTAGAACACAGATCCTCTCGCACTGCTCCTCTTGAGGACATACCCTTCCGCAGACAGCCGGAAGGCTATTTGCCTCCTTGAGCTTCTTTGCTGCTCCGATAAAATCTCCCTGGGCCACTAGTTTTAAGAAAGTAGGAATATCGATCTCTACCGGACAGCCGGATATGCAGATAGGTTTCTTGCATTGCAGGCAGCGAGAAGCTTCTACCTGTGCCATTTCCGAGGTATAGCCAAAAGGAACCTCGTTGAAGTTTCTTATTCTATCCCCGGGCTTTTGCTCCATCATCTTTTGCCGAGGAATCTTTGCACCTTGTCCGCTTATTGCCATCTTGGGCTTCTCTTATTTATTATATCTCTCCATGGCTGTTCTTTCCTGTTTAAGATACATATGTTGTCTTTTGATTAGCTCTTCAAAATCAACTTTATGCCCATCGAAATCAGGTCCATCCACACAAGCGAACTTGGTCATTCCTTCCACTGTCACTTGACAAGCCCCGCACATCCCCGTACCATCGACCATTATCGGGTTGAGGCTGACCATGGTCTTAATGCCGTACGGCTTGGTGATATTACATACTGCCTTCATCATTATGACCGGCCCAATAGCCATTATGTAGTCTATTTTGTTCTTGTGGATTAGAAGCTCAGTCAGAATGTCAGTCACAAATCCTTTCCTGCCGTAAGTTCCATCATCCGTGGAAGGCAAGACCTTGTGACTTGCTTCATTCACCTCCTCTTGCATAATCAAAAGATTTTTACTGCGCGCTCCGATAATCGAGGTAACCTGATTTCCAGCTTGCTTCAATGCTCTGGCAATTGGATGAATAGGGGCTATTCCAATTCCTCCACCAATGCACACACAATGACCGAATTTCTCAATATGGGTGGGAATCCCCAAAGGTCCCACCACATCCGCCAAAAAATCCCCCTTTCTTAGAGTTCCCAATTGGGCGGTAGTCTTGCCCACTTCTTGAAAAACAATGGTCAGGATTCCATCCTCTTTGTTTAAGTCAGCAATCGACATCGGTATCCTTTCCCCTTTTTCATTTATGCGCAAGATAACAAATTGGCCGGGCTTAGCTTTATTCACGATGTGGGGAAGTTTAAGCTTAATCACATTTATCTGGGGTGCCAAATTCTCTTGGAAAATAATTTCGTTCAATCCGATTCCTTTTTTACAACCCCCTGCTTGTTTCTCTGGGACGGGCTTGTTCTTCCACTATCCTCTCGGTATCCTGTGCAATGACCAATTCTTCATTCGTGGGGATGACCAGGACTTTAACTCTTGAGTCATCAGTGCTTATTATTCCCTCTTTTCCTATCATCTGGTCATTTTTTTGGCTATCTATCTTCACTCCTAAGAACTCCAAGTTTTCACAACTCGCTTTTCTCACCAAAGGAGCATTTTCCCCTACTCCTGCGGTGAAAACCAAAACATCCAGACCTCCCATTGTTGCCGCATAAGCTCCAATATATTTACGGATACGATAGCAATAGATGTCAAAAGCTAATTTCGCCCCAGCATTTCCTTTGCTGGATTCCTCAATTATATCCCGCATATCGCTGGAGATGCCCGATATTCCCTGTATTCCACTATGCTTGTTCAAAAGGGTATTGGCTTCGTGTAAAGACAATTCCTCCCTCGCCATAATATGCAATATTATGGCTGGGTCTAGATCCCCGGAACGCGTTCCCATCAATAGTCCCTCTAAAGGGGTGAATCCCATAGTGGTATCAACTGATATGCCTTGGTCCACTGCCGCCATGCTTGCTCCGTTCCCCAAATGGCAAGTGATGATCTTAAGCTCCTTTATGGATTTATTCATCAGCTGGCTTGTCCGTTGGGAAACGTAAAAATGAGATGTGCCGTGAAAACCATAGCGTCTGATGCCATATCTTTTATAAAGTACGTAAGGGATTCCATAGATGTATGCCACGGGTGGCATCTTCTGGTGAAAAGCGGTATCAAAGACAGCCACTTGCGGTACCCCAGGCAGTATTCTCTGACAGGCATTGATGCCTCTGATGTTATGTGGGTTATGCAAAGGAGCAAGGTCGATGCAGTTTCTTAATTCCAGCATTACCTCGGGGGTTATGAAGACTGAATCAGGAAACTTCTCACCCCCATGCACTACCCGATGGCCCACTGCCGAGATTTCAGACTTATCTTTTATCACTCCGTGATTAGGTGAAAGTAAAATTGCTATCACATGCTCAACCGCCACAATATGGTCTAACATCTCCCCGGATATCTTGACCTCATTTCTATCATGCGGTTTATGACTCAAAACTGCTCCGCTCATCCCGATCCTAGAGACCAAACCCTTAGCCAGTACCAAATCATTATCCATATCTATGAGTTGGTATTTAACCGAGGAGCTGCCACAATTCAGAACTAATATTTTCATATTCTCACCATTTGATAAAAGAGATTGCTTCTCCTATTTTGTTTCCCTCTTGATCGTACTTGAAAAAACCCTGTCCCGTCTTTTTTCCCAAATGGCCTGCCCGGACCAACTTTCGTAGCAGAGGACAAGGATTGTACTTATGCTCGGAAAGCTCCGCTAAGAGATTTTCCATCCAACTCATAACTTCGTCCAAACCCATCATATCGGCTAAAGCCAAAGGTCCGATATCAAACCCATATCCCAATTTCATGGCGGTATCGATATCCTCAGCCGAGGCGATTCCCTCCATCAGAACATACATCGCCTCGTTCAGGAGGGGAACGATTATCCGAGTGGTGACATAACCAGGATATTCATAAACTGAGACCACGGTCTTGTTCAACTGCTCCCCAGCGAACTTTTTGATTAGCTCAAAAGTCTCTCTGGAAGTTTTCAAACCGCGAACGATCTCCACTAATGGAATTTTAGTTACTGGAGGGAGGAAGTGCATTCCGATTACCTTTTCCGGATGAGTGGTTACTGAAGCTATCTCGGTTATGGAGAGGGTGGAGGTATTGGTCACCATAATGGCATCTTTGGGGCAAAGCTTATCGATCTTTCTGAATAACTCCTGTTTTGATTTTAAGTCTTCTGGGATGGCTTCGATCAACATATCGCAACCGCAGGCCTGATTTAGGTCAACTGTTGGCTTGATGCGCGAAAGAATGGCTTTCTTTTCGCTTTTGGTCAACCCCCACTTCTCTATCTCCGCATTCATCTCTTCGCCTATTAGTTTCATACTCTGTTCCACAATCTTCTGATTCAAATCCAGAAGGATAACTTCTATCCCGGTAGCAGCTATCAATCGAGATATTCCACGTCCCATAACCCCACCCCCAATAACTATCACCTTCTTAATGGCCATACTTTTCTCCAATTTCTATACGAGTTAAACCTGACGAAACCTTAAAATAATAAACTAATCGGATTTTGCAAGGAATTTTTGAAAAGATTTGTGAACAAAATAACAAGTCCGCAAAACAAAAAGCGGTGCCAAAATTGACACCGCTTTCCTAAGTCATATTTTTGTGTTACCACCTTTTTGAAATCCTCTATTCTCTTATGGGAAGTTTTTATAAAAAGAACGGAATTTGCTTGCAAAAATTTGCACATTTAGTAAGTTTACAGGAAATACGAGAAAAATTAAGGAGGTCAAAATGGCATTAAGGAGTGCGGAGCAATACAAAGATAGTTTGAAGAAGATGAAGCTCAATGTCTATAAGTTCGGAAAATTGATTGGGGATGTAACCACGCACCCAGCCACAAAATGGACAATTTTAGGGCATTCCCAGATTTTTGAGGCACAGAATAATCCAGAAAATCAGGAGCTTTTTACCACAAAATCGCATCTGACCGGGGAAAAGGTTTCCCGCTATCTATCTATAATCCAGTCCGCAGAGGATATGATTGCCAATTTGAAGATGAAAAGGGAGATGTTTCATCTTTCCGGAACCTGTACTGGTGGCAGATGTGTTGGATGGAACTGTTTGAATGCTATGTGGGCAGTAACGTTCGATATGGACAAGGATTTGGCCACAGATTATCACCAGAGATTAGAAAAATGGTTAAGATATGCTCAAGCAAACGATATCGCCGTAGCTGGAGCTTTGACTGACCCAAAGGGTGATAGAACTATTCCCCCTTCTCAGCAAGAGGACAAAGATATGAGTTTGCGTATGATCGAGAAAAGAGAAGATGGAATTGTGGTAAAAGGTGCTAAGGTGATGATCTGTGGGGTGGCTGCTTCCAATGAGATATTCGTTATGCCCGGTGCGGCTTATAAAGAGCAAGAGGGGGCTTATGCCATCTCTTTTGTGATTCCCAGGGATATCGAAGGTTTAACTATTATCGAAACCAGAAGACCCAGCGACACCAGAGAAGAGGAAGAAGGGTTTGATATTCCAGTGAAAGTTGGAGGCATAACTCAAGCTTACCTTCTCTTCGAAAACGTCTTTATTCCCAAAGATAGAATCTTTATGTGCGGAGAACACAAATACGCCTTGCCAGCTATTCTCTATTTTGTTTCTCTCTATCGCTCTGCCATTGGCGGGTGCGTGGCTGGTCAGGGAGATAATAAAGTTGGTGCCTCGGCATTAGTAGCTCGAGCCAATGGTCTTTCCACTAAAGTCTTTAGTGAGAAATTCACTCAGATGTATATCAACAACGAGACCACTTTCGGAATGGGGATTGCCGCCTCAACTTTAGGTAAAAAGCATCTTTCCGGAGTCTGGATTCCGGATACCCTTTTAGCTAATATCAACAAGGTTTATGTTGCTACTCTTCCCTATCAAACTTCGGTTCTGGCTCAGGATATCTCCGGTGGAATTGCTGAAACCGGATGTATTCCATCCTACAAGGATTTTACTGACCCCAGGTATGGCAAATTACTGCAAAAATATCTCAAAGCCAAATCCTCTGCCGAGGCTCGTACCAAAGCAGCGCGTCTGGTGGAGTGGGCTACCATCGGAGCTGGTGTTCCGGGATGTATGCATGGCGGTGGCTCTCCTGACGGCGCAAAGCTCTTGATTCGGGCAAATGTCAATTTGGAAAGATATGTGAACATCGCCAAAAGATTAGCCGGCATCGAAGAGGAAATCGCAGAACCGGAGAAGAAAAAGTGAACTTTCTCGCCCAAAGGATGGGGCATCCGAAACATCTCCTCCCCCTTGAGGGGGAGGATTAAGTTGAAAATCCCGCCAAAGGCGGAGAGAGGGTGAGAACCATCTTTGCTATCCCCCTCACCCTAACCCTCTCCCCCAAGGGAGAGGGAACTTATAGAAATGTCATTTATCCCCCTGCGAGGACATTCTGACATACCTTTCATAAAAATGAATTTCTACATAATAATAATTCTCATTTCCTTTGTATGGATACTCTCGGAAGTCATATTAGCAAGAATAACGCATTCCAAGACAAAAACTTCAAAGGATTTGGATAAATCCTCTTTAAGATTCTTGTGGCTGACTATAATTATTTGTGTTTTTATTGGAGTTTTTCTGGGCATTCGGGGCATTGGGTTCATATCAAAGAATGCTCTTTTCATTTCAAGTTTAGGCTTGATCTTAATCGTTTTGGGACTGGTCGTCAGATGGACAGCTATTCTTACTTTGAAAAAATATTTTACTGTAAATGTATCTATCTTGAGCGACCACCGAATCGTCGATAAGGGAATTTACAAGATTATTCGTCACCCGGCATATGCTGGAAGCCTGCTCTCATTTCTTGGATTAGGATTATCTTTCTCAAATTGGTTAAGCACGCTTATCATATTCACACCCGTATTGGTGGTTTTCATTTACAGAATGCGAATTGAAGAGAAAGCCCTTGTTGGGTTTTTTGGAGAGAAATACACCATTTACTGCAAAACCACCAAACGATTAATTCCTAAGATATATTGATTGCTGAGAAATCGTCGTCTCCCAATTAAAAAAATATACCTGAACCATTCAGGCGCAAGAAATGAATAAAACCTCTTTGGGCTATCTTTTAGTTTTAATCGGTGCTACTTTCACCGGAACCATCGGGGTGATGGGGAAGTTGATCTATGCTTATGAACCTAGCCCCTTGACCGTTATAACTTTCCGCGCCACCTTTGCCTTTCTGTTTATTGCCTTTGTTTTGGTAGTTTTTAGACCGGGTTTATTGAGAATTAATCTCACGGATTTGCCCTATTTTGCCCTTTACGGGTTTTTAAGCATCACCCTCTCCTTTATGTTCTTTTTTAACTCCATCAAATACACTACTGTTGCCACCGCTACTATCTTGCTTTACACTTTTCCAGCTATTGTGGTCTTGTTGTCAGCCCTGATTTTGAATGAAAAGATAACCAGATATAAGATTGTTGCTTTAATATTAACATTTTTGGGAACAGCCTCGGTGATGCAGGTTTATAACACAACCAAGTTCAATCTCAATTTGAAAGGGGCTCTGTTGGGCTTGGGAGCAGCACTGGGGGCAGCATCTTATACTATTCTCGGAAAAAGAGCAGTTAACAAATATGACCCCTTGACCGTTGTCTTTTATGCGTTCGGTTTTGGCTCTTTGTTCCTGTTGTTATTTAGGGGTCCTAAAACCGTTCTGCAAGTGAACTATCCGATTTTAGCTTGGGTCTGGATTCTCATTTTAGCTTTGATTTCAACCCTTCTGGGTTATTTTCTTTATACTAAGGGATTGCAGTATATCGAAGCTGGAAGAGCAAGCATAACTGCGGTTTGGGAAGTTATCGTTGCTTCCGTTTTGGCATTTATCGTTTTGGGAGAAGTTTTAACTCTACCTCAGGTTGCTGGAGGATTGCTGATTATTTTGGGGATTTTTGTGATAAGACACGAATAAAATATGCAGGCGACATTGGCCAATGTCGCCTGCGAAAATGGCTTTGTATCCTTTTTGTCATTCCTGCGCAGGCAGGAATCCACCGCTTTCAAAAAATAGATTCCCGCTTTCGCGGGAATGACAGCATAAAAAGAATAGAATGAGAGGTCATTTTTACAAGTTGGGCACACCGTCTAACCACATTCAGAAGCTGCGCGGACTATTTCAGTGGACTCAAACCTGGGGCAAAAACTGGTTCTCCAAGTTTATATTCCGGGTCTGGCAGATTTAAAGGCTTGTACAAATACTCGCATATTAACCACGGGACGACAAAGCTACATCTATGTAGACGTCCAATGCCTGTTTTATCATAAAACCCACGAGTAAGATGGACAACAGCTTTGTTTGCTGCAGAAATGGTATAAATGCAGGCTTCCTCGATTTCTTCGGGTCTCCCCATTGGTGCCTTGAACACTTCTTTTCTTGTTAGTGGCTTTAATCCAAAATCCTCAATTCTGATGTCATCGCTATGAGAAGAGCTTCTCTCTATTAATTGACGATTTCCCTTATTTAACGATAGACCCAGAAATTCAAGCAAAACACGGCAGTAGATTGTGCCTATCTCTAACATCGGATTCGTCAAGAAACGAAATGAATTGTTGCTCAAAACCTCTTGATTGTCGAAGTATAACTTTACGGATGTTGGGTAGTTTTCTGATACAAGTAGCTCACATACCCAACGTAGACTGACTATTGCCTGAAGACGGTAAGGTATGTGCTCGTCTAGCCAGCCTTGTTGCTCTTGTTTATTCATATTTCACAATTTATCTTATCCCATATTCTCAATTATCGCACTGGCAAATCCTGAAGTGGAGACCTTGGTTGCCCCTTCCATCAAGCGATGCAGGTCATAAGTGACTTTCTTCTGCTTTATGGTCTTGGCAATAGCAGAATAAATCATCTCCGCCGCATCTTTCCATTTCAGATATTCCAACATCATACACCCGGAAAGAATAATTGAGCCGGGATTAATCATATCCTTATCTGCGTACTTAGGGGCAGTTCCGTGCGTAGCTTCGAAAAGTCCCACATAATCTCCGATATTTGCCCCGGGTGCCATTCCCAACCCTCCTACCTGCGCGGCACAGGCATCGGAGAGATAATCTCCATTCAGGTTCGGAGTTGCCAGCACATCGTATTCGTTTGTTCGGGTCAAAATCTGCTGGAACATACTGTCTGCAATCCTGTCTTTCATTACTATCTTGCCTGGCGGAACCTTGCAATCCGGGATATTGGCAAGCTCATCTTCAGTTATCACCTTGTCCCTGAATTCTCTGGTAGCCAATTTATACCCCCAATCCCGGAAAGCACCTTCAGTATATTTCATAATGTTACCCTTATGCACTAAAGTAACTGATCTTCTGCTATTCTCCAGAGCATATCTGATTGCCTTACGCACCAGTCTTTCAGTGCCGGTGATAGAGATAGGCTTAATGCCAATTCCGGAATCAGTCCTTATATCTAATTTGAAATTGCTATTTAAGAATGAGATTACTTCTCCGGCTTCTTTAGTTCCTTCAGCCCACTCTATTCCTGCATAAACATCCTCGGTATTCTCCCTGAAGATGACCACATTCATATCCTGAGGACTCTTGACTGGAGAAGGAACACCCTCAAAATAGCGCACTGGTCTGACACAGGCGTAGAGATTCAGAACCTGCCTGAGGGTTACATTTAAGCTGCGAAAACCTCCACCCACCGGTGTGGTCAAAGGACCCTTAATCGCCACGATGAAATGCTCTATTGCCTCCAACGTATCTTTGGGCAGCCATTGGCCATATTTCTCATACGCTTTCTCACCGGCATAAATGTCGAACCAGACAATCTTCTTCTTGCCTCCACAGTACTTCTCTACTGCTGCATCCAAAACCCGACGCATAGCTTTTGAGATATCTCTGCCGATTCCATCCCCCTCTATCGCCGGAATAATAGGCTTATCCGGGATTTTGAGTTCTCCATTCTGAACTTCTATGCCATCACCCTCGCTGGGAACAACTAACTTCTCGAACTTTATCATTCTGCCTCCTCTAATCTATTTTGAAATCCCCATATTTTTGAATGTGCGCCAATAACCCACCATCGTTTAATATACGAATCATTGCTTTGGGAAGGGGGGCGAATTTCAAAACGTCACCCGTGATCTTATTGACGACTGTCCCCTTCTCCAAATCCACCTCCAGCTCATCTCCATTTTTTATCTTATCTGTATCGCAAATTAAAACCGGCAACCCCACATTTATTGCATTGCGATAAAATATGCGGGCAAAAGATTTAGCTAAGACCGCTGAAACCCCGGCCAATTTGATTATGGTTGGAGCATGTTCGCGCGAGGAGCCCAAGCCAAAATTATTTCCTCCCACTACGAAATCGCCCACTTGAACCTTTTTGGCAAATTCCGGGTCAGCATCCTCCAGAACATGTTTAGCTAATTCCGGAAGGTTTGAGCGAAGGTGAAAAAGCCTTCCTGGCGCGATTAAATCAGTGGAGATATTATCTCCAAATTTCCAAGCTTTTCCAGTCAATAACATAACTGCCTTCCTTATTTATCTTCCATTTTCATTTTGTCTTTTTACTTTTTGAATTTGCTTTATTTACAAACCTTCTGGGGTCAGCTATCTCGCCCAATACTGAAGCGACCGCGCAGGTTGCAGGTGAAGCCAAGTAAATAAAACCTTTGGGATTCCCCATTCTTCCTTTGAAATTTCTATTCATAGTGGAGAGGCATATCTCGCCATCCCCTAATATGCCTTCATGCACCCCAACGCACGGACCACATCCTGGGGCTAACACAGCAGCACCGAAATCAACCAAAGTCTTGATTATGCCCTTATCCAAAGCATCCAGGAAAACTCTCTTTGAAGCAGGGACAACTATAAGTCTGGTTTTGGAGTGTTTCCTTTTTCCTTTGACGATATTGGCAAAAATCTCTAAATCTTCCAATCTTCCATTAGTGCAAGTTCCGATGAAGATCTGGTCAACTTCGATTCCTTTAGCTTGGTCTACGGTTTTGGTGTTATCCACTGTGTGGGGGAATGATACTATTGGCACCAGTTTAGAAGCGTCTATCTTTATAACTTTTTCATATTCTGCATCGTTATCTGCCTTTATGGCTTTAAAATCTTTTTCCCTGCCATATTCTTTTAGAAACTTCTTAGTGGTCTTATCTGAGGCGATAAGTCCAGCTTTCGCCCCGGCCTCGACTGCCATATTAGCCAAAGTCAAACGACTGCTCATATTCATATTTTCAATAGTTTCACCGCAGAACTCCAGGGCTTTATAAGTTGCACCGTCCGCACCGATTTTACCAATCAGGTGCAAAATCAAATCCTTGGCGTAAACTCCCTTTTTAAATTCACCACTTACTTCGATTTTGAAAGTTTCTGGAACTCTAAGCCAGGTTTTTCCTAAGGCGATTCCTATTGCCACATCCGTTGAGCCCATTCCGGTTGAAAAAGCACACAAGGCACCACCAGTGCAAGTATGCGAATCAGCTCCAATTAAGATATCACCAGGTTTTAGATATGATTCAGCTATGATTTGATGGCATACCCCTTCGCCCACATCTGAAAGGCAAGCACCAGTTTTTTCAGCGAACTTTCGAATGGTAATATGGTCGTTAGATAACTCACTTCGCGGAGAAGGAGCTGCATGGTCGATAAAAAGCACAGTGGATTTCGGATTAGCCGCTTTTTCCAAATCTATTTTTTGAAGTTGCCTTATGGCTAAAGGACCTGTTCCATCTTGAGTTAAGCAAACATCCACATTCACCAAGGCTATCTCCCCGGCTTTTACATTTTTTCCTGCATGCTGGCTAATGATTTTTTCGGCTAACGTCATTCCCATATAAAAACACCATTTGAGACTTTTTGTGCTTTCTTGACAGTTGCCCAATTAATTGAGCGATTTCGAAAACGTCCTAAGTTATGGTTGCCGTATTTTTTGCTTGTCATTCTCGCAAATATTGAGAATTGTACTATGAACCGTGAACTATTAACTGCTCTGCATCTCCTTCACCGTCTTCCTAATCCACTCCGTAGTTACCGACTTCGGTCTTTCTAATGGAAAACCTAAAGCCCTATCCCAAACCAATTGCGCCAAAACTCCCATAGCACGGGAAACCCCAAACAAAACTGTATAGAAATCATATTCCTTAACCCCATAATACCACTGCAAGACCCCTGAATGTGCATCCACATTGGGCCAGGGGTTCTTGGCTCTACCGTGTTTTATGAGAATATCAGGTGCGGTCTCATATATCAAGCTACACAGTTTAAAAAGATCGTCCTCTGGCATATGCTTTAAAGCAAACTCTCGATGGGCTATGTATCTCGGATCTGTTTTTCTTAAGACTGCATGCCCATAACCAGGAATGACCTGTCCGCAGTTCAAGGTATCCCACAAAGCTTTGCACAACTCCTCTTTAGTGGGAAGCTTTCCACCCAATTTCTTCATTAAGTTTTGAATCCAATGTAGGACTTCTTGATTCGCCAGACCATGCAAGGGGCCGGCTAAACCATCCATTCCAGCGGAAAGAGAATAAAAAGCATCTGATAGGGCGGAGCCGACTAAATGGGTAGTGTGGGCGCTAACATTTCCGCCCTCATGGTCACAATGTAAAACCAGATACAACCTCATCAATTCATCATACTGGGGATTATCGATGCCCATCATATGGGCGAAATTTGCACCCCAATCTAATCTCTTGATGGGACGAATTCTTTTACCATCTTTATAAGTTCGACGATATATATAGGCGGCAATAGCCGGGAGTTTAGCCAAAAGGTTCATTACATCTTCATACATCGGATCCCAATATTCACTTTTTGGAATTCCTTCCTCATACCTTTTAGTAAATAAAGAGGTGGGCTGAAGAGATAAAATTCCGATGGAGAACTGGGTCATAGCATGCATATTTTTAGGTAAAGCGTTCAGTATTTTCCAAGTCTCTTTAGGTACTTCGCCCCGACTGTGCCACTCTTTTGTAATTTCCCTGACATCACTTTTTGAGGGAAGTTCCCCGGTCATAAGCAACCAGAAAATGCCTTCAGGCAAAGGCTCCTCTCCACCCTGTGCCTTGGGTAGTTTTTCCCTAACTTCGGGGATACTATATCCTCGAAACCTTATCCCTTCCATCGGGTCCAGTAAAGAGGTTTCCCAGACCATACATTTTATCTCTCTCATACCGCCATAGGCTTGCTGAATATTTACTTGAGAAATTACCTTCTCCCCGTGTTCCTTCAAAAGATATTTAACCTCCTCTTGTTTTTCTACAATTTTTTTGGCCAGCCTTTCTTTTAAAGACATAATAACTCCTTTTCTTAAATTCTGTAAATTATTTCACGAGTGGGTTTAAAAAGTTTATTTTCTTTTCTCCTTTTTATACGGAAAACACTGAATTAAAATTAAATCTCTCTTTGGGTTCTGTCAAATACTTTCTTAAGAATTCTTCCATTTTTGTAGCAAAATACAACAGTTTATTATTCTTTGGGTGTAGACATTTTCTGCTTTGATAGGTATTTTGTGTTGTAATTTACTACACAACCTTAACTTAACATCTCAAAACTATCTATATTCTACTTAATCAGAATAGCGTTTGATTGAATGTGCCTAATAAGATTGCAGGTTGAAGAATGAAAAAACTGCAGGCGACCCGGATGGGTCGCCTGCGTATCTCTCAAAGCAAAAAAATGTAGGGGCGTACTTGCATATTGCAATACGCCCCTACTTGAAAAATATTATATGATAGTTACTAAACTAAATCTGTTTTTCCGGCCACCTCTTTGCACCGATTTTCTTCATTTCCTCCAAATTGTCAACTGCTTTTCGGTATCCATCGCACCACTCACCGAATTTTATCAGCTCCACACAATGTTACTTTTTGAAAAATATCTTTGTTTCTATCTTGGCGTTCTTAGGAGAATCTGAGGCGTGAACAGAATTTCTGGTAACATCCAAACCGAAGTCTGCCCTTATGCTCCCCTTTTTTGCTTTTTTCGGGTTAGTTGTTCCAATGAACTCCCTTAAGGACATAACTGCACTCTTCTTTTCTAATATCATGCCGACGATTGGCTTATTTGCAATTGATTTCACCAATTGGTTGAAGAATGGTTTATCCTTGTGGATTTTATAAAACTCTTTGGTTCTCTTTGAGGAGAGTTTCTTCATCTCTAAAGCTGTAACTTTAAACCCGGCATTTTCAATTCGCTTTATTATCTCTCCAATAAGGTTTCTTTTGACTGCATCTGGTTTTATAAAAAGAAGGGTCTTGGAGGGCATGGGTTATTTTTTAGAATTCTTTTTGGTGGGTAACTCAAATCCTATCTGTAAAGCTTTTAGATTTCTTTCTTCGGTTCCTTTAGGAGCTCTTTTCCTGACTGCCTCTATCAGGGCTTCCCGCGGAGCTATCTTGCTTAGTTCAGTCACGGTTCCCAAAGCCATAATGTTCGCTACCATAGGAGTTCCCACCTTCTCCCGGGAAAGTTGGGTAAAGGGGAAAGCATGGACTTTTACGGGTGGAAGCTGAGCGACTAAACCCGAATCAACCACCAGGATTCCACCTTCCTTCAGTTCTGTATAGAACTTATCGCAAGCCTTTTGGGTTAAAGCCAAAAGCAAATCCAATTTCATTGACTTGGGATAGAATATCTCTCCGGAGCTTATCACGATGTCTGAGCGGCTGGCTCCTCCTCTGGCTTCGGGTCCATAACTTTGGGTTTGAACAACGTTCTTGCCGTGATAAACTCCAACCGCTTCCGCCAGAATGGTTCCGGCAAAACCCAACCCCTGTCCACCTGAACCAGAGAGACGAATTTCATATCTGTCAGTTGAATCCATATAAGATTTCTTCAATTTCTGTTCTCCTTCAGTTGACCTCTTTGGTCTCAGCTATAATCTTATCGTATTCCTCGCAGTATTCCGGAATATCAACATTCCACAGTATCCCGGTAAGTAGTTTGTCTTTCAGCTTCTCAGGAGGTAGATTCTTTGCAGCTTCAATTGGCACAGCATGTTCCTTTTGCCAGGTCATCATCTCCACTGCCCCACCTTCCTTATTCAATCTCCCATAAAGGGTGTGGCATTGGCTGATGACTTCCACCAACGAAAAACCCTTTTTAACAATAGCCGCCTCTACTAGTTTCTGCAGTTGAACCACGTGATATACTGTTCCTCGCGCAACAAAGGGCGCTCCGGCTGTCTGGGCTAACATAGGGATATCGAAATCTCTTTCCCGATTGCCATAGGGAGCGGTGGTGCCAAATTTCATAAAGGGAGTGGCAGGGGAGTATTGTCCTCCGGTCATGCCATAAATGCGATTATTTATCAAGATGGTAGTGATGTTGATGTTGCGCCGGCAAGCATGAATGAAGTGATTGCCGCCAATGGCTAGGGCATCACCGTCCCCGGTGATGACTATCACTTTCATGCTGGGTTTAGCCAGCTTAACGCCGGTGGCAAAAGCCAAAGCCCTTCCGTGAGTAGTGTGCAGGGTATTGAAATCAACGTAGACTGGCATCCGGCTGGAACAACCTATGCCTGAAACCATAACCACTTCATTCCGATCCAAACTTAACTTATCTATGGCTCTTATAATTGCTCCCAGGGCTATTCCAATGCCACATCCAGCACACCAGACATTGGGAAACCTCTTTTTGGTACGCAGGTATTTATGAGTTATTTCGGAGTAAATTTCCAACCTATCTTACCTCCTTAATGCGATTGAATATCTGTTCCGGGGTAATCAATTCTCCGTCGTATCTATTGAGCGACTTCACCATTGCCTTTCCACAACTAACCCGCTCCACTTCAAGCACAAGTTGACCCTGATTTAATTCCACTACTAAAATCAAGTCTAACTGCTCCAAGACACTTTTCAAATAGGTATCCGGAAAGGGCCAGATGGTCAAGGGTTGAATCAAGCCCACTTTTATCCTCTTCTGTCGAGCCATTCTCACTGCTTGACGCGCCGCACGCGCAGCCGCCCCATAAGCGAAGACGGCCATGTTGGCATTCTCCATAAGTTCATCTCTGACCTGAATTATATCATCTGCGTGATGCATAATTTTGTTCTTAAGTTTATCGAGCTTATCTGCTATCTCTTTTGGCTGGCCAGTGGGAAAACCGAACGGGTCGTGGGTAAGTCCGGTAACATTGAAACGATACCCCTCCCCAAAACTCGCCATAGGCGAAACGAAATGGGGGTTTATCTCGAAATGCTGATACCAGTCCGGAGGCACAGTTGGTTTTTCTCGGTCTATTATCTTGATTTGCTTCGGGTCGGGCAGATTCACTTTTTCTCTCATATGTCCAATTACTTCATCCATCAGCACGATAACCGGGGTACGATATTTTTCGGAAAGATTTACTGCTTGGATGGTAGAGGTGAAACATTCTTCCACTGAAGAGGGGGCCAACGCAATGGAATAATAATCTCCGTGCGTTCCCCAACGGGCCTGCATAGTATCTGATTGTGAAATCTTGGTCGGAAGACCGGTTGAGGGTCCGCCCCTTTGTACATCTACCACCACACAGGGAACCTCTGCCATATAGGCGTATCCTATGTTCTCCTGCATCAGGGAAAAACCCGGCCCACTGGTGGCGGTCATAGCTTTTGTCCCGGTTAGGGAGGCACCAATTATTGCCGCCATGCTGGCAAGTTCGTCTTCCATCTGGATGAATTTTCCGCCCACCTTGGGCAGGTTTCGCGCCAGATATTCAGCTATCTCAGTTGAGGGAGTTATGGGATAGCCGGCAAAAAAGCGGACTCCGGCAGTTATCGCCCCTCTGGCACAAGCTTCATTTCCCTGTAATAACTCCCCTCTCGCAATATTTTTTGTATCTTGATTCACTTGGATTCCTTTTTGGTTTCCTTGGGTTCCTTGGGCCTAACCGCGATTGCAAAATCAGGACATCTTAATTCGCACATCCCGCATTGGGTGCACTTCTCCGGATAAGTCAGAACTGGCAAACCATCTTTGTCTGAAGTTAAAGCCTTGGTTGGACAAAAAGCTACGCATATTCCACATTTCTTGCACCAGGCTTCAAAAACGTGGACTTTTTGCTGTTCCTCTTTTTCTGTCATAACCTGTTCTGCCCCATCCGGCAAATTATCACCTTCCTCTTAGTATAGATACGACGAAGACAGAAAAAACTTGACTTCAAAAAACAGATATAATAAACTACAAGTTGACCAAAAGTCAAGGATTTTAGGAACAATTTTGTTATTTTTTTCACAAGCAATGGAGAGATGAGTCTGGTAAACGTTGCTTTATATTTCAAAAAGAAGTATTTTGCTGGTGACAAATAGAATGAAGTGTGAGACTAAAATAACTCAAATCTCCCATCTAATCTTAAACACAAGGAGCCAATCATGGAATGGAAAGAGTATTCTAAAAGATTGAAGGGGCTATTGAAACTCAAGGGCAGCCCGATTGCAGTTACCTATTCTATGAATCCACCCAAAAATTATAAAAAGGGAAAGTGCCGGGCTTGCGATGCTTTGGTTTTGGCAAGAGACGGCCAAACCGTCAACCTGACCAAGGAAAGCTCGAGTTGCAGGGGTGGAATCTGGAGCCTGGGCCTTGCCCCACAGCCAAGCGGTGAGGCATTCAAGGCTTTACAGAAATTCCTGGTTGAGGGTGAGAAGCTCTGTGCTTCTATTGTGGTTTTCCACAGAATGAGAGCCCTGAATACCCCTGCACCTCTGGGTTTAGCTGATAATGTGATAGTTTCACCTTTAGAGAAATCAGAAACCAGACCAGATTTGGTGGTATTTATCTGTAATCCCGAGCAGGTATCCCGACTTGTGACCCTGGCAACCTTTTATGATGGGATCCCGCCTAAATTGGAAATCACCGGCTCGACCTGTCGTATGTCTATTGCTTATCCGATTGTATCCGGACAGATGAACGCGAACTTCTTTGATTATACTTCAAGAAAGATAAAAGGATTTGGCAAGGACGAGTTGATAATTAGTATTCCTTATGAGAAGATGGATAATTTGATTAAAGCCATACCTAACTGCACCGCCGGGACAGCTAAAATAGAATATCCGGAAGAGTTCAGGAGATTGGCAGGGGAATAGAAATATTCTTTGTACCCGTTAAGAAACGTAGGCGACATTCGCGAATGTCGCCTACGTAGATTCCCACGTGTTTATGGTTCGACCTTGCTCCCTTCGACGCTGCTCAGGGACAGTGAGCGAAGTCGAACTGTCACCATCTCTTCGAGCCTGAGCCTCAGAGCCGAAGGCCTGAGCATGTCGAAGGACAGGCGTGCTTCTTATTGTTTGTAGGGGCAATTCATGAATTGCCCCTACTGTATTTTGTCATCCCCGAGGGTTTAATCGGGGATCCATGCTTGCTTTTCCCTTCTGGATTCCTGCACGAATTCTGTGTCTTGAGACTGGAGTCCATCCCTGCGAATGAAGGGACAGGAACAACACAAAAACTTACAAACTGCTTTCATCCCCACCTTTACAGGTGGGGAGTTCCCGTTGCAATTAAATGTTTTACCGCAGGAGCTACTCCTGCGGTTTTCTTTTTTTATATAAGGCCTAAAAACGCTCGATAAATCGAGCGACTACACTAAAATAGTTTTAAGTCTCGTGTTTTGAGATTTGAGATTGTAGTTGCCCAATTTATTGGGCGAATTTTGGTAGGGGGAGTCCACCTATATCATTCAGGTTGTTCAGCTGGGACACTCGACGGGCACACGAAAAGCTCTTAACATTGCCTTCACAATGCGGGTTAGGTACAAAACCCCACCTTGAGGGCAAGGTGGGGATACGGTTTAAAGATAACAATGATAGGAGAAACTGCTTCTGCCGTTATCTGGGTAGGGAACGGCTGTCTCGTCCCCGTCTTTGCGGGACGCCGTTCCCAAAATCAAGTAATGGCAACAGCCATTACTTACCCGGTTTCTTCTGTCTTGCAATCTTCTGTGTTTGAGCAACTATCTTTTTAAATCTTTCTGGATCACTCTTCCGCAGAAAATCAAAATCAGTATCCTTCTTCATCTGCTCGTAATCAGAATAACCGAACTTGATGGAGCGATCAAGGTATTCAAATGCCTCTTTGGCTTTACCGAGCAGAGAAT
>DASWLN010000074.1:0-2642 GCA_036396115.1 Candidatus Zixiibacteriota bacterium | reverse complement strand
CATATTTGCCCTGCTGATAGTGTATGTAACCCAGAAGAAAATATGTCTCAGGATTGTTCGGATTGGCTTGCATCTCCTTATCCAATTGAGTGATGGCGTTCTTGTAATCCGGCGGCTTAACATCAAAAAGATAAATCTTAGCTGACCTAAGGTAAGAACTCTTACAGCCAAGCACAATCAAAAAACAAAACCCCAAAGCCAACAGATAATACTTGAATTGTTTCACCTGCTCCTCCTCTAAAAAGTTGTTTTGTAAGCTTAAATAAAAACATCACTCCATAGTGCATCGTTTCCTAAATGATATTACCATAATTTAGGTTCTTCAGTATTTATCGAGTAAACCCATGTTGCCCTCAACATGGGACGGAAACAAGCATCCCACCTTGGGGCAAGGTGGGTATACGGATGCAACCTCCATTTATGTTACAAAGCACCATAGGACTCCTTTGTTTAAGAAATTGTTATTGACTTACGCATAAATAACGCGAGCGGAGTTTTCTGTGCCCGCCAGGTCCCCCTGGCCATTGGGTCGAGCGGGGTGTGAACCGTTCTGGTTCACACCGGGAAGAAACGGGCAGGCTGACCTGTCGGAAAATGTCTGTCGGGTCAGGGGACCCGACAGACACAATCTCCATTATTTTCGCGTACCTCAGTAATAACTGTATCTCACCGTATATTCTAAAACTTTTTCTTCGTCTTTGTCCAAAGAGATCTTGGCTTCCATAGTTGTAGCATCCTTCCTGACATATTCGAAATTGGCTTTGGTTATCTCCCACTGGGAATAAAAATGTTCAATCACTATCACTTCTGTTTTTTGGTCTTTGTGATTCCGTAATTTGATGCGATAGGTCTCCTCGCTTAGTTTGTCTGTTATTTTGCGAAAATCGGTTTTTGTTCTCTCCCCCACAACATCAAAGGCGTTCCCCAGATACACTCTAACCTTCTCGTCCTTGGGGGTATGGTCGATTTTATCCTCTCCGATGAATTCCAACGAGCCATCCACATCTTTCTTATAAACCCTGATTTTCCCACCAGGCAAAGGAATTCCTAATCCTGCTTTCTGTGAGTTGACAAATTCTAAGTTAACCCTGACTTTCTTGACATCTCTGGCTCCATCATAAGTCAATATCTTCTCGGCTTTGACTAAAGCCGGAGAAAAGAGCGATACCTGCTTTATTTCATTATCCTTCAGGGTAGTTTTTCTTTGCAAGGTGTAGAGGTGGTATTCGAAAAAAGGCTTCTCCTCAAATTCCGCCCCAGCTCCTTCCAATGCCATCCCCTTAGCTAAGTAAGCAGTGGGCAAAACCCTCCCCTCTATTCTTCTTACCTCTCCTGCCATAAGTTTCAATTTAGCATTTTCGTAAGTTGCACCTGAATGATTGTCAATTGAAACCCAGCCGGACAAATCCAGATTTTTGTCGTCCTTATCCGTCACCGCCACATATTCAGCATGCCAATCTATCCCCCCGGTCAGATAACTGACTTCTGCCTTTCCTTTGAGACTATTTTCGCTGTTCACCAACCAGACTAAAGTCGGCTTGGTGATTAGACCTTCGGGCAAGCTCGGAAAATAAAGGTCCCTGACATCGTCAAAGGTTACTATCCTTAATCCGCCATTTTTTTCTTTGAGGATTAAATCAGTGGAGGAAAAGGAGAGAAGCCCTCCTTCAAATAATTTGTCCTGCTTGGTGAAAAGTTGTATCTCTTTGTCCAAATATTTGTATAGTATCTTGCGTGAATCAACCAGGTCATATTGGTAATTCTGTTCCAAAATGGTCACCTTTTCAGGAGCATCTAAGAACTTAAAATGAACTGAGGTAGGGTCAATCTGTGAAGCCACGTCCGAAAAGCTGAATACGTTTTGTCCCTTCACAAAGTTCGCTTCCCTTACATCTCTCACTAAACCGAGGTTCTGATTGTAAATAGTGATGGCCACATCGGATGAAGCCAAAGAGACCTGCCAAGTGATCAACACCAACAAAGCTCCCAAGAGAAGTATTTTAAGTTTCATATTTACCACCTCATTATCCTTTCCAGGTTTTGGTTTAGTTTATCTATCATTTTCTCGTAATCTCCTCTTTTAGTCTCTTCTTTTTCTATAATCTCCCCGGGTGCCCTTTTCAGGAAATCCTCATTCGAAAGCTTTTTATTGGTCTTCGTCAAAAGGTCAGCCACACGCACTATTTCCTTTTCCAATCTTGCTCTTTCCTTCTCCACATCAACTACCCCCTCCAAAGGAACAAAGATTTCCACATCTTTAATCACTGCGGATGCAGCCCAGCTCGGCTTTTTGATTCTTGCTCCCATTTCCAGGCTATCCACTCTGCCCAGAGTGGTGATATGCTGCTGATTCTCTCTTAGTATACTAAGCAATTCGCGGTTGTCAACCTTGAGTATAACTTTTATTTCGACAGTCGGGGGGATATTCATCTCCGAGCGGATATTTCTTATAGCATAAACCACTTTTTGAACTTTATCTACAACGTCTTCCAGCTCCGGTTTGATTAAGTCTGATTGCTTTTTTGGCCATTCAGTTCGCATAATGGTTTTGGTTGTATCATCTATCGGGTAAGCATAGAGATGATACCAGATCTCCTCAGTTATGAATGGAATGAAAGGGTGGAGAAGTCTTAAGATGTTGT
>DASWLN010000073.1:0-2520 GCA_036396115.1 Candidatus Zixiibacteriota bacterium | reverse complement strand
GTAGGCGACCCATATGGGTCGCCTACGAGGACTGGGATTAACTGAACAAATCAAAGCTTATGCCCAAATCCAATGACCACTCTGTAATTTTCCATTCTAGAACGTATACTCACCTTTTCATCCCGAAAGAGGGTGGGCTCTTGAATATCCATAAGAAAACCACCCTCCAACAAAAGCCATGACTTCTCGGTTAAAGCAAAATCACATCCAGTAAAAAAGTTGAAGCTCATAAAAAACCTTGAGTCCTGCTCTACCTGGTATGGATAAAATACGATATCACTGTACTCGTATCTAGAAATAGCATACATAAGACCGAGACCAAAACCAAAATAAGGATTTGCAATTGGATGTCTATGCACATCTATTATGGTTGTTTTCAGAGATAAACCATAGTCAAAAATCTTTCCAGTCCATTTGCTTCCAGTTTGGCTAAACTTATATCCGTATTGGCAATATCGAAAACTGAATCTGCCTATGTGATGTCCTGAAAAGTTTCCACCAATTCCGAAACCTAAAGAAAAACCATCTCGCGAACTATGTTCGTCCAGAGTTGTCCAGCCACCATCAACAAACAAAAATGTGCCGCGACGATTCCTCTCCACCCTCTCAATCCCCCAACTTACACCTGAAAGAACAAAAAACAAAACCAGAACAATAACCAAAGTCTTCTTAGCCACATTACCCTCCTTTGTTTTGCATAATAGTAAAATTCCTCCAAAAATCAATTCCAAAAAGGACGGGGATTCGGGTAGGGGCGACCCTCGTGGTCGCCCGAACTGCGCAAAGAACTGTAAGAAACCCTAAGGATTTTCCACAAAAAGAGTAGGTCGAGGTCTCCCAACCTCGACCAAAAATTCATTAAAACAGTCTTGTGTTTTTGAAGTTCAAAGTGGTAAACTTACATCGCGATATTGGGGATGCTATTTATCAATTTAGCAGTGAAATCAACTACCTTGTTGAGTATCCAGGGCAGGAAAATCAAAAGAGCCAGAGCCACAGCGATTATCTTGGGAATGAAAATTAAGGTCATCTCGTGCACCTGGGTTACTGCTTGAAGTATACTTACCGCCAATCCCACGATCAAGCCAAAGACCAGCATCGGCGCGGAAACCATCAAGGTTATAAGTATCGCCTCTCTTCCTATTCCAATCACAAATTCAGTGGTCATAATCTCCCCTCAAAAGTTTTTTGTCAGTGAAAGCTGGTAACTAAGGATTTCACTATTAAGTACCAGCCGTCCACCAAAACGAAAAGTAGTATCTTAAACGGCATAGAAATCATAACTGGCGGAAGCATCAGCATTCCCATAGACATCAGAACCGATGCCACCACCATATCTATTATCAGAAACGGTATAAAAAGAACAAAGCTTATCTGAAAAGCGATCCGCAGTTCGCTTATCATAAATCCCGGAATCAGAACATAAGTTGGGATATCGTCGCTGGTATTAGGGGTTGGAATCTTAGCCAAATCAACAAACAGAGTCAAATCCTTCTCCCGCGTTTGTCTGAGCATAAACTCCCTTAAGGGTTTTACTCCCAGTTTATAAGCATCATCTTGACTTATCGTTCCCTTCAGATAAGGTTGGACTGCGTCTGTGTTTATCTGATTTATCACCGGAGCCATTACGAAAAAGGTCAAGATTAAAGCCATAGCTATTAGGAGTTGATTTGGCGGCATCTGCTGTGTTCCTATGGCGTGCCTCAAAAATGAGAATACTACCACAATACGGGTGAAGGAGGTAACCATCATCACTATGGCTGGGGCCAAGCTCAATATGGTAATCAACAAAACTATCTGCAAAGTAACTGAAAGGTCTCCCCTATTGGATGATTTCTCTATTCCCAAAGAAATCTTGGGTAATCCTTGAGCAAAGCTCCTTTGTGGGGACATAAACAAAACCAGTGAGAACAAGACAATGGCGATTAGTATGATTTTGCTGGTTGATTTAAACTGCATCTTTTCCTCTCTTCTGCCATAGGGAATTGAATTTGCCCTTCATCTCTTGCATTAAATCGGAGAAGTTTTTGCTTTTATCCCCGGGATTAGAAAAAGGATTTTGAGGGTCTCCTCCTTCATCCGCTAATTCTGGCAATTCAGTCAAAAGATTGATGTTGTTATCAGTAACTCCTAAAACCAAGATTTTGGATTGGACTTTAACTATATAAATTCCCTTTTTAGGAGCAAGGTAACTTCTTTGCAGAACTTCTATATTACTCCCACCTAATTTTTTCTTACCGCTATAGGAAAATCTTTTCAAGGCATACATTGAAGCGTAAATTAGTCCCACAATCAAGACCAAGGCAAAAACCAATCTCACTAAGAGACTGGCAAAGCTGGGACCAGAGTTTGCCCCTTTGTTCATGAAATCCATCTGGTCACCCCAAGCCCCATTGGACATAAATAGACAAAGGGGTATAGTAATAGCGACTAAGGTTTTTCTCATTTGATTGAACAGACTATAGATTCTTAATCAGATTGCTCTTGGAGATAAGTTGAGTAATCGGTAAACCCATCTTG
>DASWLN010000072.1:0-2274 GCA_036396115.1 Candidatus Zixiibacteriota bacterium | reverse complement strand
AAGTTCAGGACGGTGAGCGAAGTCGAACCGCTCACTGTCCCTGAGCAAAGTCGAAGGGAGCAAAGTCGAACCTTAAAACCGTGGCATATTCACATTACGTTCATCATAGTAACGGATCGGACCTTCCTCTCACAGAGATCTGGTCCTTTTCGGGATATCCTTGCCAATTTCAGCTTGCTTTTCCCAAATCACTAAGTTATGCCAGTCGGTTATCTCCTGAAACTGGATAGATTTATTTTTCCAACGGAAGGTAGTACCTAAGTAAACACTAATCACTACTTGACCATTCGGGGTGTATCTTCTTGCAGTATGTTTACCCAGTTTTCCGATTAAAAATAACTTGTTTAAACTTGCTATTTTTCATCCGGATTCAATATTTTTTATATGATAGTATTTATTTTGACGACTGTCAACCGTTTTCAGTTAGGCCTCTTGAGAAAATCAAACATAGAAGATTCAGATCTAGAATGAATCTTTTGATTCATGGGGCTCTGGGTCAAAGGAGGAGTCGTATTCCCCTTGAGTCACAAATCCATATCTTATCATCCGACTTAAAATCAGTTTTCTCCTTTTCTCAAATCTCCTCTTTTCTGAAGTAGGAGGGTATTTTCGGGGAAAGGGCAATGAGGTCGCCATACGAATAGCCTCATCCGGTGAAAACTCGGAAGAAGATTTTCCAAAATAGAATCTGGAAGCCGCCTCGCAACCATAAATTCCATCCCCCCATTCAACCAGATTCATATACAATTCGAAAATCCTTCTTTTACTCAAGCTCCTTTCCAATTGGAAAGCAATTAAAATTTCCCTTAATTTTCTAAATGGATTTTTGGAAGGGGAGAGATAAAGGTTTTTGGCTAATTGTTGGGTAATGGTGGAGGCGCCTCGGGAAAATCCCTTCTTCTTCCAGTTGATCTTTAAAGACTCCTTCATCTCCTCTAAATCTATTCCGCTATGTCTATAGAAATTTATATCCTCTCCTACTAAGATAGCCTTCTTCAAGTATGGCGAGATCTGGCTATATGGCACCCAAATGCGATATTCTACAGGTTTTTTCCCTCTCTTTTTATATTCTTTGTTTCTTATCTGAATAAGGGAAGTGGTTTTAGGATTTTCCTTTTGGAGATAACTTACGTCCGGCAGGGTCAGATATTCTAAGAAAAAGACAAGGATAACAACCAAAAGCAGGATTAACAATATGTATTGCCATTTGAATTGTCCTGCTTTCAGAACTCTCATAATTTCAGCTCCAACAATATCCTTGCTCTATTTTAAGTTATGAAATCGAAAATCGCAATGAAATTTTTGTCATTTCGAATCGAAAACTATACAAAGAACTGTTGAGTTAGTACGAAAACCACAGTCTAAAAATGGCTTGACAATTATCGATTTCGGATATATTTAAGTTAAACAAATCACAGAATGAGCAAAGGAGAAAGTTGATGAAAAGGGACTGCAAGATTTATTGGTTGCTTTCATTGGGTTTAATCTTTTGGATGCTATTCTCTTGTGCTAAAAAAGAGGATGTTGTCATCTTAGGTGAATTCGGCTCCTTGACCGGAGTAACTGCCACTTTCGGCAAGTCAACCCAGAGGGGAATCCAGATGGCTGTGGAGGAGATAAACAAATCTGGAGGAATAAATGGAAAGTTGGTCAGGGTCATAGTGGAAGATGACCAATCCAAGCCGGAAGAGGCGGCTACTGTGGTTAAGAAGTTAGTTAACCAGGATAAAGTCCTTATCGTCTTGGGTGAGGTGGCTTCCTCCAGAACCTTAGCCGGCGCTCCAAGTTGTCAGGAAGCTGGCGTGCCTTTGATTACCCCTGCTTCTACCAATCCCAAGGTTACTGAGGTGGGTGACTACGTTTTTAGAGTCTGTTTCATCGACCCTTTCCAGGGTGAGGTGATGGCTAAATTTGCACGAAATACCCTGAAAGTGAGTAAAGCCGCAATCCTCAAAGACATAAAAAATGATTACAGCGTGGGCCTGGCACAATTCTTTACCGAAACCTTTAAAAGCTTGGGTGGGATAATCGTAGCAAAGGAATCTTATTCCGAAGGAGATATAGAGTTCCGGGCACAATTGACTGCCATCAAAGCCAGAAATCCGGAGGTTATCTTCATTCCCGGTTATTATACCGAAGTGGGTTTAATTGCGCGTCAGGCAAGAGATTTGGGGATCACGGTTCCCTTAATTGGTGGAGATGGATGGGATTCCCCGCGTCTGGTGGAAATAGGAGGAAAGGCTTTGGAGAATACTTATTACAGTAATCATTATA
>DASWLN010000071.1:0-1734 GCA_036396115.1 Candidatus Zixiibacteriota bacterium | reverse complement strand
ATATGAGAGAGCAGATTTGACTTTTGTCACAAGACGTGGGCTATTGGGATGAAACAGACTCGACCCTTCCTCGTAAATGAAGGCGACTGTCCCTCTCATAGCCAGACCCAGAGTTGATTCATTTATTTTTGTTACCAATCTATCCGGCAGAGGTAAGAATATCAAAACGAAAAGGAGTATGCCCAAAAATATCCAGCCAACGAAAACCCCCAGAATCCCTCCACCCAGCTTGTCGAGGTTGCCCAGCGAATGGAGCGAGGCGAATTTGTAAAACATAGAACCCAAAATCTTGGCGGCTAGATATACCAAAAGGAAGGTCATAGTGAAGCTGAACAGCGCGATTATTATGGGCGAACCTCTGAAATGGGAGAGTATCCTTTGAGTGCTTGTATCGATATATTGTATTCCCAGTATAATACCGACATAAAGTCCGATCAAAGTCATTATACTACTAAACAGCCCCCTTCTAGAGCAGATTACTATTGCCAGTACCATGAGAACAGCCAAAACCAAATCGATCCAGTTCATAGAAACACCTCTTTTTCTAAGGTAGTTCTCCTCCTTGAGATGGTTTTTGATCTAATCTCGAGGCAACCAAAAGGCTTGCTTCTTTACCGTCAAACCTTCCCTTAAGTCTTGGCATGAGAGCTTTCATAACCTTTCCCTTGTCAGACGCTCCCACAGCTCCCACTTCGGAAATGATTTCATCTACAAGCTGACTGACTTCCACGCTGGTCATCTGTTGTGGCAGGTACTGTTGTATTATCTCCAACTCCTGCTTTTCCTTTTCAACCAAGTCAGGCCTGTTTCCTTTACTAAACCCCTCAATTGATTCCCGACGCCTTTTGGCAGCTGAACTCAAGACATCCATCAGCCCGGCTTCGTCCAGCTGGTCCTTCTTTTCTATCTCTTTATACCTTATCTCTGACTTAAGCATCCGGGTTACGCTGAGCTTGAGCTTATCACCCGCCTTCTGAGCCTCCACCATGTCCTTATCGATTTTCTCCTTCAAGCCCATCTACTTTATTCCTCCACTCTGCGGCTTTTCCGCTTGGCGGCTTTTCCGCTTGGCTGCATTTCTCTTCCTTTTTCTGCGCTCCGAAGGCTTCTCAAAATGTTGATGCTTCTTTATATCAGCCAATATGCCCGACCTCTCGCAAGTCTTGTTGAATCGCCGTAATGCCTTCTCAAAGGATTCGTTGTCTCGCACCTTAACACCAGTCATCGCATCTCCAACCCCCTTTCAAAGGTTAGAAGTTATTCTTAAATGATATCTGTTTTAGTAAAAGAATTACCCAACATGTTAAAATAACTAAAAGAGTTTCTCTTGTCAAGCTAACTCTTTAAGTTCATACAATACCAGAGACGAAAATAAAACCCCGGCGGTCTCGCTTCTCAGTCTTCTTGCTCCGAGGGTTACAGGAAACACACCTCTTCCCAGAGCTTCCCCAAGCTCATCTGAAGAAAAACCGGCTTCCGGACCAACCAAAAGTAGAACATTCTTGGGTCTATTCTTCAGCTCGGATAAATCCTCAAGTTTTCTGCTTCTGCTCTCCAGACTTGCCATCAGAGCCAAATCGTATCTTTTTATATTTTTGAGTAAGTCCTCCAGTTTTGTGACCTGACTAACTTTGGGCAAGAAACAGCGCAAGGATTGCTTCATCGCACTTGTTGCCACACGCCCCCATCTTTCTGTTTTGTTCTTCTCCTGCACCTGGTTTCTGAACTGGACTT
>DASWLN010000070.1:0-2385 GCA_036396115.1 Candidatus Zixiibacteriota bacterium | reverse complement strand
TGGAAAATGAGTTAAAAGCAAAATTTGATGCCAAGATAAAAGAAGTGAAAGTCAAGCCCGGACAAACAGTGGAGAAAGATGAAACCCTAATCGTTTTTGAGTAAGATGAAAGAACTTTACACTCCGAAAGATTTAGAGGGTTTTGATTACCAGCACGACTTAGGATTTCCCGGAGAGTATCCTTTTACTCGCGGTATTCAAAAGGATATGTATCTGGGAAAACTCTGGACTATGCGGCAGTATGCTGGATTTGGAACTGCAGAGGAGACCAATAAAAGATACAAGTATCTATTGAAACAAGGTCAAACCGGCTTATCAGTTGCCTTTGACCTTCCTACCCAGATTGGATATGATTCAGACCATCAACTGTCCAAAGGTGAAGTTGGCAGAACTGGAGTGGCAATCGATAGTTTAAAAGATATGGAAACGCTCTTTAACGGGATACCTTTGGATAAAGTTAGCACTTCGATGACTATCAACTCCACGGCAGCAGTCCTTTTAGCGATGTATGTGGTTTTAGCTAAGAAATCGAACGTATCATTAGAAAGACTATCTGGCACAATTCAGAATGATATTTTAAAAGAATATATCGCACGGGGAACTTACATTTTTCCACCCAAGGAATCTATGCGCCTTACAATTGATATCTTTAAATTCTGTAAGGATAACCTTCCCAAATTCAATCCCATCAGTATCAGCGGGTATCATATCAGAGAAGCCGGGGCAACTGCAGTTCAAGAAATAGCCTTCACCTTGGCCAATGGGATAGCTTACGTCAAGGCGGCTTTGGAAGCAGGAATGAAACTAGAGGAATTTGCTGACAGATTGTCGTTCTTTTTCAGTTCGCATAACAATTTCCTAGAAGAGGTTGGCAAGTTCAGGGCGGCACGACGATTATGGGCGAGGATGATGCGAGAAAAATTCAATGCCAAAAATAATAACTCTTGCCGTCTGCGTTTTCACACCCAAACCGCAGGAAGCACTCTAACTGCCCAGCAACCAGACAACAATATTGTGCGAGTGGCATTTCAGGCCTTAGCTGCAGTTTTAGGAGGAACTCAATCCCTTCACACTAACTCAAAGGATGAAGCTTTGGGTCTTCCCTCCGAAGGGGCAGTGCAAACCGCTTTACGTACTCAGCAGATAATCGCCTACGAATCAGGCGTAGCTCAAACCATCGACCCTCTGGCCGGCTCTTATGCTATTGAGACCTTGACCAACAGAATCGAAAAAGAGGCACAAGAACAGATCGACTATATTGAAAGAAATGGTGGAGCTTTGTGGGCGGTTGAGTCCGGCTATTATAAAAGGGAAATTCAGAAAAGTGCTTACCAATATCAAAAACAAATCGAAAAAGAGCAAAAAATAGTAGTGGGGGTTAATAAGTTCTCGATTGATGAAAAAAGGAAAAGGGATATCTTTAAGGTGGATTCGAAAATTGAAAATCAGCAAGTCAAAAGATTGAAGCTTCTGCGTTCGAAGAGAAACAATCAAGAAGTTAAAGCCTCCTTGGATAGGTTGAGGCGAAAATCACAAACAGACGAGAATTTGCTCCCCTATATGATAAGCTGCGTCGAAAACTACGCAACTTTGGGTGAGATATGTGGCGTCTTGCGGGAAGTCTGGGGGGAATACAGGGAAACAGTTATAGTATAAGATGAAAATAAAAGCGATAGATCATATCGGAGTAGCGGTCAAAGATATAAGGCAGGCAAGTAGGTTTTACGGACTTTTGGGACTTGAGGTTTCCAAGGAATACGATTTACCTTCTCAAAAGATAAGAATAGCTTATATTGATACTCCTGCAACCAAAATTGAGCTCATACAACCGATTTCAGAGGATAGCATTATCTCCAAGTTTATCGAAAAAAAAGGAGAGGGAATACATCATCTTTGTTTTGTGGTGGATGACATCGAGAAATCATTGGCCGAATTGAAATCCAAGGGTGTGCAACTAATCGATGAAAAACCAAGAATGAATCCGCACAATGAGAAAATCGCATTTATAAATCCCAAAAGTGTAAACGGGGTTTTAATTGAGTTGAAAGAGAAGATGTAGGGACAGACCTTTAGGTATGCCCTTAGTGAAAGAACAACAGACAGTGGACAAGGATCAGGTGTTGATGGTGTTTGAATAGATAGCGGTTTAGTAGGTTAAGCATGTCTAAAGGATTTCTCGACGAAATGGGTTCCCAAGCATCCTTGCGGACCCTTGACCCGCAAAATCGAAGGAGGCGGAAATGGCATTAAAATTCAAGTGTCGGCAGTGTGGCGAGTACATCATCACGAAATTTCTGAAAGTGGGTGAAGTCGCAAAATGTCAAAACTGTGGCGCCGAAAATAAGGTGCCGGAAAATGCACCGGAAGCAGAAGAAGAACCAAAAC
>DASWLN010000069.1:0-12633 GCA_036396115.1 Candidatus Zixiibacteriota bacterium | reverse complement strand
TTGCCATCTATTTCTAGAATTTTATCTCCCGGATGGATCCCTTTGCGATAAGCCGGAGACCCTTCAAAAGTGGAACTGACCACAATGAAACCACCTCTCATTCCGATAGTCATTCCCAAACCCTCGTATTTCCCCTGGGTGATCTCCATGAATCTTTCATGAGTTTCCTTATCCTGTAAGGACGAAAAGGCATCCAGATTCTTTAACATCCCTCTAATGCCGGAGTAGACTATCTCCTTTGAATCAATATTTTCCACATATCTATGGCTTATCTCCCAAGCGGCCATGTCGAATAGCTTGGCATAACCATAGATCGTCGAATACTCACTAGCCTCTCCCTCCTTTTTTTCAACCGCCTCACCCATTCCAATTATCCAAATCGCCACTAAGCAGATTACGGTTAAGACGACTGCAATCGCTCCAAACTTTCTTCCATCCTTCATAATCCCTCCCGACTTTGCCCCCACCCCTCCTGCGCCGTTCAATTTAATCAAAATATGCTCTTTGTCAACAAAACAGTTTCAAGTTTTTTTGTGGAAATTTGAAATCGATTTTCCGTATTTAAAGTAACAGTTGATGTAATGGCCATAATTGGTTGATATATCATCTGTTATTGTAGTTAAACAATCTTAAGTCTGGCTTTGAAGATAAGTGCTATGAAGAGAACAAAATCCGCTAACAGAAAAATAATCATAACTGTTATCACACCCACAATTGGAATCAAAATCACACTGGCTAAAATGGAACTTATTGCGCTCCCCCACAAGTCAACTGAATACCCCATCCCAACTTTCTCTTCCCTTCTTTCTTTCAGGTAGAGATGGTTAGCTAAAACGAACTCCGCCCCACCAATCATCCCACAAAAACTGATGGATAAATATAAAGCTAGCTCAACCAAATACCCGCCAATTAAACTGATTGAAAAGTAGGTAATCAAACACACGAGCACAAAAACCAAAGAAAGCTGATAAAGTTGCAATAAAGCTAAACTGCCAAGAGATACATCTCTTTGTTTAACTCTGTTTTGCATATATAAAGCGCCAGCGCCTAGACCTAACATAAATAAAGTCAAAATCAATCCCACCTTGGAATAAAGATACCCATAAAAAACTTGAAAGGATAAGAGTATGACTACTTCTAAAAATATGCTGGTGGCACCGGTTATGAAAATGGCGGACAGAGTCAGAAGCGAAATTGACTTTTCTTTTCTTAAAAGGGAATAGAAAAGAAAAATTAACCAGATTCCTAAAAGAATAGAGAATACCCACCAACGATTAAGCTGATACAAGAACAAGAGAGCTGGCTTCTCAATTGATTTGAATTGGGCGCTCCACAGGATCATGTTATAGAAAAACGAGATTGGCTCTAAGTCGTAATTTATCCTGCCAGAAGACTTGTTTATTGCCTCTTTTAAGTAATCGATTCTGAATTGTGATAACCTGAAGGGTAAAAAGTTTTGATTAATATATTCAGTTCGGATTGACCGTTCTTTTAAGCGAGCTGTTATCTTTGACCAATCATAAAAAAGACTTTCTTGGTCTGATGCTAAGAAGATATTGTTGTCTCCCGGAAAAACGATTACTTTCTTAAAAACCAAAGATAAGCTTCCGTATAGGCTCGAAAGGTAAAGTCCTTGCTCAGGACTGATGTAATTTTCAGATGAACTGATTCTGAAAGAGAATATTCCATCCTCATTCAGAATCTTCTTAATTGAACTAAAGAACTCTACTGTATAGAAGCGGTTAAGCTGTAAGGTTGAAGGGTCAGGTAGATTTAAGATTATGACATCGTATTTTTCTTTTCCGATTCTGTTCTTGACGAATAGCCGGCCATCTATCAGATGCAGATCCAATCTCGGATTGGAAAACAAGCCTGCTTCTCTTGGAGGAAGATACTCTTTGGCTAATCCTATTAATCTGCTATCTAATTCCACGTAGTCTATTTTGAGTCTATCATGTTTTAAGGCTTCAGCCAACCCTCCTCCCAATCCACCTCCAATTAAAAGAAGCTCTTGTGGATTTGAATGCTCGCTCAAAGCAAAATGGACTGCTTCTTCAGACGAAAAAGGTGCCGGATAGGAAAAAAGCAAAAGCCCGTTTTCATAGAAACTTACCTGCTCTTTATCTTTTAGGATGGCGATATTGCCATATTTTGTATCTTCTGTTTTGACTAAAGGTAAGTCCCTCCACAAAAGTTTAAGGGAGATGTTCTCTAATTTGTTTTGATAACCCACAAACGCAAATACTATGACAAGAAATAAGAAAGACACTACTGCCAACTTCAATTTACTTACATATTTTGCCCACAGGATTATTCCCAATAGAAGATTTAACAAAACTATTATCTGGATTATATTGAAATTAGAACATTTTGGCACAAAAACAAACGTTGCCAAAAGTCCACCTAATCCTGCACCAATCGATTCCCATAAATAAACTCGATTGACCAGAAATCCAGAAATATTGGGTAGTTGCCACACTTTTGAATTGAGTACAAAAACAAAACCCAACAGGAAGCAAAATGGAGCGAGCAGAATAAAAGAGGAAAGCGCCATAGGAAGAAACCCGACTATCTCCATTGTATTTAAACCCAAGATGAGCTTAGACGAGCGGATGAAGAATATGGTCAGAAAACAAAGGATTGCAGTTACGATATACCATAGGAAAAGATTTTTAAGGGAGAATATATTTTTAGGGTAGGCGACCCGTAGGGTCGCTTTCTGTTCATCATTCGTAGTTTGCCCTGAATCGTTCTGATTTAGATAGATTTTATGTATTTCGTAGGGGCGACCCTCCCTTCGACTTTGCTCAGGACGGTGAGCTTGTCGAACCGCGTGGTCGCCCGTAATGCGATTCCCCACAAACGACCCCACTCCCACCCACAGGAGCCACACAAACAGCAAAACCCCCAAACACAGCTCATTCCCGCCAAAAACCACCAGCATCTCCCGAATGAAAACAATCTGGGCAACCATCGAGGTAAAGCCCAAAAGAAGACAAGCTAAAAGGAAATTGAGTTTATTGGAGGACATTGTGAAAGGAGAGTTAAATGTTGCATCAGAAGCTACTCCTGACGCTTTAAATTTTCGCAGCCTGGCACCTTGCCCGACAACGAGATTCTCCGAAGGCGACATTGGCGAATGTCGCCTTCGTCTTAACAACCTCTCCCTAACCCTCTCCTTTTTAAGGAGAGGGAATGGATAAGGTTATCTATTTGTAGTTGCCTAATTTATCCCGTCTTTGGCTGGATTCATTGGGCGAATTATCACCAATGCAGGGACAGACCGAAAGGAACTGTCCGATCGGGCGGACCTAAAGGTTCGCTCCTACAAAATTCCAAACTCCTAACCGGGTAAGTAATGGCTGCGCCATTACTTTCTCTATAGTCAAATCTTCAGGGAACGGCGCAGCCGTTCCCTGCCCAGAGGGCATCATATCTAAAGCTTTAAACTGCAAGTCAATCATTTTTTTACCCTTTATCAGACCTACTCACATCATCCCCCTCGTCATCTTCCTCCCTCTCATCCTCTTTCTGGTAGAGGACCTGTTCCATGGCCTGCTTTTTATCTTCATTCTGAAATTGCATATAAACGTTCTGACTAACAAACTGGCTGCCGGAGGTAATCTGCTTTTTGTCTATCCAGTAACGTTTGATGACAAAGGCGCAAAACCCAAAAATCAAAAGCAAAAACAAACCAGCAGCCACCAGGGAAATTATGTCAGATATTGCCATTTTTTATTTTTCCTTAGCTATTGTGTGAGAAACTGCCCTTGACGCCATTAGACTGTCCATCGCAGGCGGTTGACCCAAAAGCGTGTCTTAATTTACTTAAACGTTTTTGGCTGTCATTGCGAGGAGTTTCGCCTCTGGCGAACGACGTGGCAATCTCTTATTACAACATCATAGGTTATAAATCGAGATCGCCACGCTCCCCCGATGAACCGGGGTCGCTCGCGATGACAATAGACTTCCAGGTCAGCTCCAAGCGGGCGGGCCTTTTGACCCGCCCCTACAGAATTCCAAACTCCTAAACTTTTAAACCCCTCACCGTACGGTGCGGGGTAAACTGTCTAAACTGCCTTATCTCCACACCCCCGGTATCACTTCATTGCAGAATTTGCACTTCCCATCTTTCAGGTTCATTTCGTTTATCCTATACCCTGTTCGGTCAATCAATTTATTCTTACACTTTGGGCAATAGGTGCTTTCCGCCTTATGTCCGGGCACGTTGCCGATATAAACGAATTTCATTCCTGCCTCATCTGCAATCTCCTTTGCCCGCTCCAAAGAGGAAACCGGAGTCGTGGGAAGGTTTTTTAAAAGATACATTGGATAAAATCGCGTAAAATGAATTGGAACGTCAACTCCTAAGTTTCTTACCATCCAATCGCACATCGATTTTATATCTTTGGGGTCATCGTTCAAAGTGGGAAGCATCAGATAAACCATCTCATACCAGATTCCAATTTTCTTTAACTCAATTAAAGTCTCCATCACCGGTTTCAATTCCGCATGGCAGATATCCTGATAATATTTTTCCGTGAATCCCTTGAAATCTATTTTTATGGCATCCACGTATTTACATAGTTCAATTAATGGTTCTTTTTTAATATATCCAGCTGAAACCACCACGTTTCTGATATTTCTTGCTTTGCCCGCTTTGGCACAATCCAGCATATACTCATAGAAAACCATCGGCTCAGTGTAGGTATAGGCAATCGACTTGGAGCCAGTGTCCATGGCATATTGCGCCGTTTTTTCCGGAGGTAAGTTGAAACTATTTATCTGTTCAGGCCTGACTTGCGATATTTCCCAATTCTGGCAGAATTTGCAGTTGAGATTGCATCCCGCAGTGGCAATGGAAAATGCCTCTGTTCCGGGAAGAAAATGAAAGAATGGCTTTTTCTCAATGGGATCAACGTTGGCGGAACAAACTTTGGAATAGACTAAAGTATAATAAATGCCATCTCTATTTTCTCTGACTCCGCAATAACCCCTTTCCCTGTCTCCGACTCTGCATTCCCGCGGGCAGAGTTGGCATTGGATTTCCCTGTTCTGTAATTTGTCGTAATATTTTGCTTCAACCCAGGAAAGATTTTCATCCCGCTCTGAAGCCAAAGCCTCTTGGCTTAGATTCAAAATTGAACCAAAAGGCAGAAGACTGGTTGCACCGGCCAAGGCAGAGCTCTTTAGAAATTCCCTTCGACTCAGGCGAAACATCTCTTATCACCTTCTTAGAAGGCGACATTCCGGAATGTCGCCTTCCATTTTGTCTTACATCTAAACGTCTTTAATCTAATTTCAGTTCAACCAAATCTATATTTTTCAAATCCACATTTCCCAAATTATGCTCAACGTCCGCCGCAGTGAAGATATATTTTGGCTCCTCCCCAATTTTCTTCAAGGGAGGCAAACCGCTTTTTGCTCTTATCTGGTCTAAAATCGTGTACCCCACAAAATCAACTGCCACCTGGTCTGTGCCCATTAGGATGCCATCATATTTCTCCCACCACTGCGGATGAAAGGATGGTCCGGCATTGTATTGAACCCCTATGCAATCGCAGATGATAAGTTTGATTTTATTCTTAACCAAGGGCATGGAGGATAAGTCCGCCACATAAGGGTCACAGTTGTTGCTGTGATATTTGTTGGGGTTGTGAATTATCCCAAAGAGATTTTTCATTCCACAAGTTATTCCAGCTAAAGTATGGTCCTTTAGGACTGGCAGATTAATCTGAGTATCAGTGAAATCAATAAATATGCGCGAAAAAAGACTACCGATATTTTTGTAAGTATAAAGTTTTTCCGCATATCCAACCCCATAGGAGTCGGTTCCGAAACAACGCGGGCCATCTCCACTTGTGTTTATCTTAAATCCAGCTTCTTTCAGTTCCCGATTTGACCTATCCCAGATAAAGATATTCTTATTCTTTACACCTGATTTGCCTAACATAGAAGATATGGCGTATGCCAACTCCGGATGAGTTGAGCTGTTTTTTCCGGAAAGGCAGTTGGTTTTCATTCCTATGTGGTCGGTTGGGTTGAAGAAATGGCTCAAACCATCGGAGGTGTCTTTTTCTTGGGTCAATTTTAAGATACCAGCGGAGAGCATACTGGAAAGTACATTCGAATCCACCCTGCCCGATTTATCTGAAACCCTCGTATGGCGAACAACTATCACTCTGGATTTACTCAAAACAGCCTCCTGACACAAATAAATACGGCTTAAACCACCAGCTAGTTGGCTACTCTTCCTCCTTGAGCTTGGAGGAATAAATCTGCCTATCCTTTCTTAAACTCACAAACTCTCTTAATCTCTTTCTGATCTCCTCTTCCCACTCATCTAATTTTAATCTTCGTAAAAGGGCGTAGTTATACAAAAGGACAGTTTCCACCTCGGATTGTAGTTTTGTAGTCATGTATTTCATATTTCCCATTGGGCAGTTGTGTTACCCTATCGATTACCCCTTCAAGTCCATATTTTCCAGAAGAATCCTAGGAATACTGTTTCATATCTTTTCTCTATCTTTTAGAATTTCCAGAACTTCATCTGCCACCATTTCGGGTGTTATTTTTTCCATACAGATTTTGGTTTTTTGATAACATTCTCTCTCTCCGTGCAAACTACAGGGGCTGCATTCCACATTAGCACACAAAATAGTATCCCTTTCTCCCAGAGGGGAAAAACCGAGCTTGGGATGGGTAGGCCCAAAAATCGCCAACACCGGGACTTTCAAGGCAACTGCGATGTGCATAGGTCCGGAGTCATTGGTCAAGATTATTCCACACCTACTGATTAGGGCTGAGAGTTTTGGAAATGGCAAGCCGATTATCTCCATGAAATCAATATCCCCTGCAAGACTTTTCAATTTGCTTATCAAGACCTCATCCTCTTTAGCTCCAAAAACTAGAAAACTGGCTTTGATTCTATTATTCAAAATCTCAATCGCTTTAGCGAAATTTTCCTCTCCCCATTTTTTAGTCTCCCATTTCGCACCCGGAACAATTCCAATTAGGATGTCGTCCTTTGATACGCCCGTAAGTAACTGCTCTGCGAACTCCTTGCTTTTCTCATCTAAGTATAGCTCAGGCATCCTGTTCGAAATATGAATATCTAACCTTTTCAAACAGCTCAGATAGGAATCAACTGTGTGTTGTGAAGGAATTTTAATCTTTTTAAAATTCACCATCAGAAAGCGTGCAATCCATCTTTTATTATATCTTATCTTGAGCTTGGCTCTGGATAATCTTCTTATAAAAAAGCTCCTCAGATTAGCATGTAAGTCGATGACCAAATCGAAATTCAGCTTTCTTATCTTACGAAGAGTAAACAAGAGCCCAGATACTCCCCTATCCTCAAGCTCCATTATGCTAGAAAGATGGGGGTTATCCTTTAAGAGGGAAGCGTATTTTGATTTGGTCAAAAAATGAATTTCCGCCTGCGGGAGCTTATCTTTGAGCGCTTTTATAACTGGGGTGGTGAGGACAACGTCTCCCAATGAGCTGAGACGAATGATTAGGATTTTCTTTATGTCTTTTGTCATCTGACAAAAAGCAGAACTAAAATCGCCACTGCCAAGCAGTAAAACCCGAAATATCTGAATTTCCCTTTTTGGATAACTCTCAACAAAAACCTTATGGCTATATATCCAAAAACAAAAGCAGTCAAGAAGCCAACTATGTAAAAATCTATATTGCTAAATAAAAACTTTCTCTCCACAGCTAAATTTGAAAACTCAAGTACAGAGGCACCTAATATTGCCGGCAGGGACAAAAGAAAAGAGAATTCCGCGGCTTTGGGTTTATCTATTCCTCTCGCCATCCCAGCACTTATGGTCATCCCGGAGCGCGATATCCCCGGCAAGAGGGCAAAACCTTGTGCTATGCCAATTACAATCGTATCCAATAAACCCGCATTATCCTTTTTGGTTTTGGCAGATCCAGACAACCACAAAATGACACCGGTTATTCCCAGCATAACTGCCACTAAACTGATTGAAGTAAAAGCATTCTCTATTTGATGTTTTAGGGCTACACCCAATATACCAGCAGGAATAGTTCCCAGAACTATCGAATAAGAAAGTTTCCAATCCTCCTCCAGGGCTTTATCGAATCCACCCGAAAAAAGTGAGCATGCTTTTAGTATGGTTGCCTTAATCATTTTTACTATTTTTCCCCAATAAATCACCACAATGGAAAAGAAGGTCCCCAAATGCAAACACACTTCAAAGCTCACTCCTGGCATTTTGACTTTTAAAATATGCTCGACTATAACTAAATGACCAGAGCTGGAAACTGGAAGAAACTCGGTTAAGCCCTGCACTATGCCCAAAAAAATCGCCTTAGTTAATTCCATATTTTCACCAAAAAAGCTCTGGGGAAGTCCAGAGCTTTTCAAATAGCTTTAAGTCATCTTAAAGACTAAAAGATGTAATAGCTTATTCCCCCTATGACTCCAACATTATCATCTATCTGTAACTCAGCTATCATACTTAATTCCGATGTCATCTGAAGATTGCATCCTAAAGAAAATGCAATATCAAAATCGGTATCATCACTTCCTGTCCATCCTGGAATTGACACCTCCACTCTCTCTCCACGCAGGTTCAATCTGCCGTAGGGGGTAACAACCTTTTTGCTTTTCAGCTCGAAATCATACGAGCCGACCAAATTCCCTCCAAACGAGAACAAAGAGTAATCTGAAACATTGAGATATTCCATTCCAAACCCAAAGGAGAAATCCAGGGGGTCCTCAGCCTTCAAATTCAGGATTTGATACTTAACATCTCCTCCCAGGATGACTCCAGTTTCGCTTTCACCGAATCCATTTCCCGGGTCTAAATTCAATATTCCCAATTTGAATCCGCCATCCAGGTCGGTTATGAAACCATACCTGACTTGTCCAAAGATGGAAAAGGCGTCTTCATAAATTCCAATGTATCCACCCCCCAAAACTCCACCCTCTTTGGTAACTTTGGCTGTGGAGAGTTGTCCTGAAAATTGAGCCAGGCAACCACTGGTTAGGATAAAGAAAACAACCACAAAAAACGCAAATATCTTCTTCATTTTTTCTCCCTAGTATTTAGCTGGTTAAATTTGCAAGGAATAATAATATAAATCTTCTCCCTTGTCAACCTTTATCACCAGAATGGGGCTGAAAAGATATGAAAATCAAGAGGCGACCCAGATGGGTCGCCTACGATAGATAGAATAATACGGGTGAAGATAAGTTCCACCCATACGCGAACTTAATTTGTTCTGTCATTGCGAGGAGTGAGGAACGAGCGACGAAGCAATCTCAATTTTCCCAACCGTTAATGCTAATAGGTTGAGCGAGGCGTTTCGAGCTACAAAAACTAACTTCCGTAGGCAGGGCTCCCAGCCCTGCTTCTAAGGAAGGTTTAACGTTACTCCCACCATCCAGGTAAAAAATCCAGTCGCTTTTTTCTCGGTTTGAATGGAGGTATATCTTCCCTCTAGAAAAACCTCTAATGGCAAGACCGGAACATCCAAAAGCACCCCACCGCAGGCGTGATAACTGGGCTTGCTCTGGTTTTCAAAGAAAGGGCCTGGGCCAGGATTACTATATTTTATGATATGCAATCCCCCTCCCCCACCAACGTATGGTTTGATCGTAGATGTAGGAAAAACATATTTGGCAGTGACATTCACAGAGTAGTCTTCTATTTTAAACTCTCCATTGGCTGTATCAACACCAGATGGATTCTGGTAGTCCACAAATTCAAAACTAAACTCTTCAGTCTTCCAAAAATACTCACCTGAAATTTCCAAGTCAATAATCGGCAAAGTCCCGATTTTAAGATGGGCACCCAACATGTTCATATCTTCAATCTTCTTACCTTTCAAGACAAAAGGAGCATCGAAGAGTTCATCCAAAGTGGGGTTGTCATAATTACTGACGATGCCCGCCCTCACCCCCAAACCTAAACCAGTGAAAGCATAGCTTGGGGAAACAAGCAAAAAGAAAACAGCTAAAAGCAAGAAAACTTTCTTCATACAATCTCCCTTTAAATTGGGTAAGTAATGGCTGCGCCATTACTTCTACTGCCTTTTATCTTCTCGGGAACGGTGCAACCGTTCCCTACCCATTATTTGATCCCAATGAATGCCAACATCCTCTCTTTTTTATTCCTACCTCTACGATAGGAGCACAAGAATTTTGGTCCGCAAAAGGTGCATTCCCCTGCTAAAGAAATATTTTTCTTTTTCACACCACTTTCTATTAGCTGAGCTCGATTGAATCCAGCTAAATCCAGCTTAGGTCTCTTATCTCCTTCGTAATTCACAAATGGGGGAGGAAAGAGTATAGCCACCTCTGGCTTGACTTCATAGCAACATTTTTCAATGGCCGGACCGAAAATGATTTTTAAATCTTCCGGCGAACAGTTAAAACTTCTTCTGGCTTCTCCTACGACATCCTTTGCGATTTGCATCAGAGTCCCCCTCCAACCGGCATGCACCAATCCTACCACCTTCTTTTTGGTATCAACTATATATATCGGAATGCAATCCGCCACCTGAATTGTTAAGAAGAGACCTTTTTGATTGGTAAGAAGAGCATCTGCTTGAAGCTTTTTTCTAAGATTGAACTTCTCGGATTTTGTGATGGATGCAACATTATTTTGATGAACCTGCCTGGGAACAACTATCCCGCCAGCATAGCCAATTTGCTTGCGCAAAAATCTTTTGAACTTATCCTTCCAGCAAACTTCAATGGCAAACGATTTGCCTTTACAATTCTTCACCACCAGCCCAAAAGAAACAAAGGGTATGTTTTTCAGTTTAGAAAACTCAAGCCAATTTATCTGTCCATTATCAAGTTTGTTCCATTCCTTATTCATGTGGAAATTCTACCCCTTCTGCTCTCTTGACTGCGACAACCCCTTTGACCTCTTTAATCTTCTTGATAGTGCGATTGAGATGATTTAAGTTTCTAATCTCGATGAGGAAATCCCCCATAGCCATGGTCTCCCCGGATTTAATCTCCGCGCCTCTGACATTAGCATCCGCATCCGTAATCGCTTCAGTTATATCCCGCAGCATATTTTTCCTGTCTTCTAATACCAACTCCAATCGAACCACAAACGATTCATCCTTTCCCACATCCCATTGGACTTCCACCTGCCGGTCGGAATTGCCCATTGTTTGTAAAACATTGGTGCAGTCAGCTCGATGGATCGATACTCCTCTACCCCTAGTTATGAACCCCATTATCTTTTCACCCGGCAGGGGCTGACAGCATTGAGCGAAGCGGAACATCATATTCCCCTCTCCCTGAACCCTTATCCCTTTCCCCACACCTTTGGCTTTGTGAATCAGCTTTTCCACTAAGGATTCCTTTATTTCCTTTTTCTCCGGAACTAATTTTCCGAGAATCTGATGCATGGAGATGCCGCCACTTCCTAGAGCGTAAAACATAGCACTCAAGCTAGAATAGTTAAGCGACATAGCTAAATCTATCAGCTCCTCTTCAGAGGGAAGTGGAAGATGCTGCTTTTTCAGCTCCTTTTCAAAGATCTCCTTTCCCAAAGCCATACCCTGCTCATATCCCTTCTGTTTCAGCCACTGTTTTATTCTGCTGCGCGCCTTGGCAGTCTTTACGATCTTCAGCCAGTCTTGACTGGGGGCTTGATGAGAAGAGGTAACTATATCCACCTCATCGCCACTATTCAAGACTGTGGAAAGGGGAACCATCCTGCCATTGACCTTAACTCCAACGCAATGGTCGCCGATGTCCGAATGGACTGTATAGGCAAAGTCAAGAGGGGTGGAACCTCGGGGCAACTGCCTGAGTTCTCCCTTCGGCGTGAAAACGAAGATGTCGTCGTGAAATAGGTCAACTTTCAGATATTCCAGAAATTCTTTAGGATTGGTTAAATCCTTCTGCCACTCCAAGACCTCTCTTAGCCAAATCATCTGCTTATCTGTATCATCCAACTTCCTCTTCCCTTCTTTATAAAGCCAATGTGCCGCTATTCCGTATTCTGCAGCATGGTGCATTTCGTGCGTTCTTATTTGAATTTCTACCATTCTCCCCCGAGGCCCAATTATCGTGGTGTGCAGGGAGCGATACATATTACTCTTGGGCAAAGCGATGTAATCGTGAAAGCGGTCCTCCACCGGTTTCCACAAGGTATGCACGATACCCAAAACATGATAGCATTCCGCTTCGGTGCTGACTATCACCCGAATAGCGAAAAGGTCATAAATTTCTTCGAATGGTTTGTTTCTTTTCTTCATCTTGCGGTAGATGCTGTAGAAATGTTTAGCTCGTCCGGTGATTTTGGCTTTGATGCCTGCTTTGCCTAATTCTCTTTGTAAGGGCTGACTTATTTCCTGGATATACGCTTCCCTGTCTTCCCTTTTCTCCTCCACTTTCTTTAGTAACTCCCCATACACTTCTGGCTCCAGGTAACGGAGACTTAAATCCTCTAACTCCCATTCAATCCGAGCCATTCCAAAGCGATGAGCTAAGGGAGCGTAAATATCTCTGGTTTCCTGAGCTATCCTCTTCTGTTTTTCCGGGTTAAGTGAATCCAAAGTTCTCATATTGTGCAATCTATCTGCCAATTTGATGATTATGACCCGAATATCCTTAGCCATGGACAAAAG
>DASWLN010000068.1:0-6804 GCA_036396115.1 Candidatus Zixiibacteriota bacterium | reverse complement strand
CATAATTTCCAGAAAACTCATCCGACTGAACCATTCACTATTGAAACGAACTTCGGTCCTCTTTTTGGCAACTACCTTGAAAAACTGCTTTTGATAGGTCTCCGCATTTTTCTTCACTTGAGCCAGGGAGAGTTGGGGTCGGGTTTCAGAGCGTCCGCTCGGGTCCCCCACCATAGCAGTATAATCCCCTACGATTAAGACTATTTCGTGTCCCAATTCCTGAAATTCCTTCAGTTTTCTTAATCCCACAGTATGTCCCAGATGTATATCCGGAGCAGTGGGGTCAAAACCCTGCTTCACCCGAAGTGGAGTATTGGCCTTGATTGACCTTTCAAGCTTTTTGACAAGCTCTTCCTCGGGGATAACCTCTACTGCACCCCTTTTGATGACTTCTAATTGTTCTTTAATGTTCTTCATATTTCCAAATGAAATTATTGTTTTATTCGTTGTATTATATGATAACTTTATCTCTTCAAAAATCAAGCTAAATTTAGCTTGACACCAAAATCGAAAGAAGTTAATTGACTCATATTATGGAAACCCGAGAAGATTTGACCCCTGAAGAAAGCACTTATCATGTAAGAAGAAAAAGGACTGTTTTTCTCGTCTCTCTGTCTGCGATTCTTGTTCTGATTATCCTTTTATTTCTCGAACTCCTGAACATTTACAATAAAGGACTGCCGTCATTTTCACAGCTGACCAATATCGAGCCGAGCTTATCCACTAAAATCTATTCCGCTGATGGGAACCTAATCAAGGAATTCTATACTCAGAGGAGAATCTTAGTCCCCTTAAAGCAAATGCCCCCCTATTTGGTGAACGCCCTTTTGGCGTCTGAAGATAGAAAATTCTATTCTCATTGGGGAATCGACCTTACCGGAACAGCCCGCGCATTGACAACTGCCATCTTACGGCTCAGGAACATCCAGGGCGCCTCCACCATAACTCAGCAGTTAGCTCGAACGCTCTTCTTGAATTTGGATAAAACTATGTCTCGGAAAATCAAGGAGGCATTAACTGCTATAAAACTTGAAAGGACCTATTCCAAGGATGACATTTTAGAGATGTATTTAAATCAGATTTATTTCGGAGAAGGAGCTTATGGCGTACAAGCCGCGGCTCAGGTTTTCTTCAGCAAGGATGCCAAGGAATTAAGTTTGCCTGAATGCGCCCTCTTGGTAGGGGTGTTGCCATCCCCCAATCGTTATTCCCCTTTTAAGGATCCAGATTTAGCTTTAAGTCGTAGGAATTCAGTTCTGAAAGCGATGAAAGATTTCGGAAAGTTGACCAAAGCCCAGTACGATAGCTTGAAAGCGTTACCCCTTCAGTTCAAACCTTCCTCTTTGAGGATGGGTTCGGCTCCCTATTTCACTGAGATGGTGAGGCAGTACTTGGAGAAACAATATGGAGAAAAAGACCTTTATTCCAGCGGGCTAGTGGTTTACACTACTCTGAATTTCAAGTTGCAGGAAGAAGCCGAAAAAATAGTGCTGGAGCAACTGGATGTCCTCCAGCAGCAGATGGAAAAAACTCATTCTCTGGATGACACAAACTATACTGTGGAGGTTGTGGGCTCGCTTGCCCCGGTCAAAGATAAAAATACAAAAAGAGAATATAAACAAATGCAAGGGGCGGTGTTGGCAATTGATAATAACACCGGGGATATTCTGGCTCTGGTCGGAGGAAAGGACTTCGAGAAAAGCAAGTTCAACCGAGCGATTCAAGCCCAAAGACAGCCCGGGTCAGCCTTCAAGCCCTTTGTCTTCACTGCCGCTATTGATAATGGATACAAGGTAACAGATATAATCTACGATACCCCTATCGTGCTCATTGGCGGCGATGGCAAGGAATGGAGACCGGAGAATTACGACAAGACCTTCAGGGGTCCGATGAACTTAAGGGAAGCCCTGCGCATCTCCAGAAATTTAGTCAGCATAAAACTATTGCAGAAGATTGGTCCGGAGCAGGCCGTATTCTATGCTTCCAAGATGGGAATCAAATCCCCACTCCAAGCTATCCCCTCTTTAGCTATTGGAACTTCCGAGGTTAATTTACTTGAATTGACCTCGGCTTTTTCTGTTTTTCCCAATGCCGGCATCAAGGTGGAGCCGAGATATATCACAAAAATTGTTGACCGTTACAGCAATATTCTCGAAGAAAGTCCCCCTCCTCAAAAAGAAGAGGTGTTGAGTGTCCAAACATCTTGTATTATGACCAGTTTGCTTCAGACTGTGGTGGACCGTGGCACAGGAGCCGCAGCCAGAGCTATGGGATTTAGTCGACCGGCTGGTGGAAAAACCGGCACAACGGATGAATGTATGGACAACTGGTTTGTTGGGTTTACTCCACAGATAACAACCGGGGTATGGGTGGGATATGATGATAAGACGGTAATCGGAAAAGATGTTACTGGTGCAACTACCGCTCTGCCAATCTGGACAAACTTTATGCTAAAGGCACACGAGGGATTACCTGTCGAGAACTTCCAAGAGCCGACAGGCATAGTTCACAAAATCGTCTGCACTGAAAGTGGACTTTTGGCTACTGATAAATGCCCTTCCATGGTTGAGGAAATCTTTGTTCAAGGGAATGAACCGGAGAAAAGCTGCGACATTCACCCTTCCAAAAACCCTCCCTCACCCGACAAAATAAAGTCCCGCACGGAGCAGAAGAAGAAAGAGGAATTACATTTCTGAGTAGCTTAAATGCGTTAGGCCTACAACTCTCTTGCACCCCTGTTATTAACCAAATAGAGAATCTTCTTGAGTTTCCTGACTGGCCTTGAGCTTAACACAAACGCCTGTCTTAATCTGTGGCTAATCTCCTTCCCTTTTTTCAAATCGTTGATGAATATCTTAGCGAGTGCCTGTCCCTTTTCTATGTAGTCACCGACTTTTGTCTTTATCGAGAATCCTACTCCCAATTGAATTCTGTCTTCCATTTTCTTTCTACCCACACCTATTTCCACTCCCAAAAGTCCGATGCTTGAAGTATCAATTGATTTCACCCAACCTGAAGCGGTTGACTTCACTTCTATGACGTACTTAGCCTGGGGCAGAAGACTGTAATCGTCAATAACTCTTTCGTTACCATTCTGAGCTCTCACCATCTGCTTGAATTTCTTTAGGGCTGAACCGTTTTGCATCGCTTTCTTCAAGATGTCAATCGCTTCAGTTTGGCTTTTTGCTCTTTTGCCCAGGATAAGCATGTGTGAGCCCAAACCCAAACAGACATCAACTAAATCTTCGGGTCCATTTCCCTTTAAGTACTCAATCGCTTCTATTACCTCCAGGGAATTGCCCACCATATGACCCAAAGGTTCGTTCATATCAGTTATCAAGGCAATTGATTTCTTGTTCATCTTATGGCAAATTCTAACCAAGATATGTGCCAATTTCAAACCATCCTCTCGAGATGACACAAAAGCCCCATTTCCAACCTTCACGTCAAAAACAATGGCGTCGGAGTTAACCGCCAATTTTTTACTGACAATGCTAGCCGCAATCAGGGGAATTGAATTTACCGTGGCGGTAACATCCCTTAAAGCGTAGAGTTTGCCATCAGCCGGAGCGATTTGTTTGGTCTGGCCAATCATAGCTAAGCCATTTGCCTCCAGCAAGGAGACAAATCTCTTTAAGGAAATATCTGTCTTGAAACCGGGTATCGAGCTTAACTTATCCAGGGTGCCGCCAGTATGACCCAAACCTCTGCCGGATATTAAAGGAACCACAACGCCACAGGATGCTACCCAAGGGGCTAAAACCAAGGAGACCTTATCTCCCACCCCACCGGTGCTATGTTTATCTACTTTAATTCCGGGAATTGATTTCAAATTCAGAATCTTTCCGGAACGCACGAGACAAAGCGTGAGGTCAAGAGTTTCCTGCTCATCCATCCCATTCAAGAAAATCGCCATAAGCAGGGCTGACATCTGATAGTCAGGAATTTCACCCTTGACGAATCCGTGGAGGAAAAACTCCAGCTCTTCCCTGCTTAGCTTATTTCTATCTCTTTTCTTAGATATGATCTGATAGGGTAGCATAACTTTCCATTATTTGCACACTGGCTGAAGTGCCGATGCGATTCGCACCGGCTTTTATCATCTCCAAGACCTGAGCATAGGTTCTTATTCCACCTGAGGCTTTGACTCCAATCCCTTCTCCTACTACTTTTCTTAGCAAAGCGATATCACCAACATTCGCTCCAGCCGGACCAAAGCCGGTGGAGGTTTTAACAAAATCGGCTCCGCACTCCTTGACTATGCTAGCAGCTGTTTTCTTTTCATTATCTGTCAATATTGCCGTTTCAATTATTACTTTCAAGATGACACCTTCTGGCTTAGCATCCACAACAGCTTTTATATCCTTCTCAAACAGTTTTAAATCTCCAGCTTTTAATGCCCCGAGGTTAGCCACCATATCCAGCTCTTCTGCTCCATCCTGACAAGCCAACTTTGTCTGAAGAACCTTGACCTCGGTTTTATTAGCACCCAACGGAAAATCAACCACGGTGCAGGTCTTAGTGTTTGAGCCTCTGAGAAGCCCCTGGCAGAGGGTAACATAAATGGGGTTAGCGCAAACGCTGGCAAAACCATATCCTTTTGCTTCCTCACACAGTTTTCTTATATCTTTTTCCGTTGCCTCCGGTTTAAGCAATGTATGGTCTATGAATCTTGCCATATCCTTTGGGCACAAATCCATCATTTCACCAACTCCTTTTACTTTATTTAAGATCGCACCCGAAAAACCCCTCTCCTGTGAACGGCGACGAAAGGTGCATCTGTTGGAAGCAGAAAAAAATAGACCAGATGCAAAACAAACAAGCCTATCCTGTAGTCAGACCAGAGATGTTGAAACGAGTAGATGCTGAAACGAGCCTGCCCTGAAGAGATGCTGAACCAAGTTCAGCATGACACTTTCAGGGTTCAGCATGACAACCGGGTTTGGTCTTACGGTTTTTGTCATTCCGAACTTGCTTCGGGATCTCGGTTTGGTTCGGGTTTAAAGCCCCGCCCTGTGGGCGGGCTCTCTATTCTGAAAAAGTTGGGCAAAAGCCTTTTCAGGGTAATTTTCTTCGTAATGCCTTGCAGATTGGCACAAATTATCTCCATATCCGGATTGAATTCGGATAGCGCTTGACAGCAAGCCCCACAGGGGATAGCTGGCTCTTCTCTGTCTGTGACCAAAGCCAGCTTAACGAATTCCCTTTCACCCTGACTCACCGCACAATAAAGCGCCACTCTCTCAGCGCAGACGGTTAACCCATAAGAGCTATTCTCCACATTTGCCCCGGTATAAACTTTTCCACTCTTTCCTAAGATAGCTGCCCCAACTTTGAATTGCGAATAGGGAGCATAGGCATTACCTCTTGTTGCTTTTGCCTTTTCTATGAGTTCTTCATCTGACATAAATCTCCTTCAGGAAACTTCTTCCATTTCCAGTTCCCCCAACATTGAATATCTCGGCTAAGGTTTGAGCTATATCAGAAAATGTCTCTCTGGTTTTCAAATCCACGCCCTGCTTGAGCATCTCACCGTACACTAACAAAGGGACGTATTCTCGGGAGTGGTCGGTGCTGGAAGTGGTAGGGTCACAGCCGTGGTCAGCAGTGATGATAAGCAGGTCATCGGACTTTAGCAAACCTAAAATCTCTGCCAATGCTAAATCGAATTCTTCTAATCCGCGAGCAAAACCAACCACATCATTGCGGTGCCCCCACAGCATATCGAAATCTATTAAATTAATAAAACTTAAACCGGTAAAATGTTCTTCCATCTTCTGATATAGCTTAGCTATGCCGTCCAGATTATTTTCAGTGTGAAGCGATTCAGTTAAGCCCCTGCTTGCAAAAAGGTCTTCAATTTTACCAATTCCAATTACTTGAAGTCTGTTCTTCTTGAGGATATCCAGAATAGTCTCACCTGGAGGTGAAAGGGAAAAATCTTTGCGTCTCTCGGTTCTTTTGAACGAACCTGGCTTGCCAATAAAGGGTCGAGCTATGACTCTTGCAACTCCATGTTCGCCGGTCAATATCCCTCTTGCTTTTTGGCATATTTCGTAAAGCTCTTCTGGCGATAACACATCTTCGTGGCACGCGATCTGAAAAACGCTATCTGCTGATGTATAGCAAATAGGTTTGCCGGTTTTGAGATGCTCTTCCCCTAATTCTTTAATAATCTCGGTTCCAGAAGCGGGCTTATTGCCTAAGATTTGTCTCTGGATCGTTTTCTCAAATTCCTTTATGATTTCCGTGGGGAACCCTTGGGGATACGTGGGAAACGGTTTATTTACAATTAAACCGGCTATCTCCCAATGGCCAGTGGTGCTATCTTTGCCAATTGATCTTTCAGCCATCTTGCCATAGTTGGCTAAAGGATATTCCTCCGGGCCTACTCCCTCGATGTTGATTATATTTCCAATTCCCAGCTCTTGCAAATGGGGAAGAAAAAGTCCCTTCACCGCTGAGGCGGTGTTGCCAATGGTATTTGACCCTTGGTCATTATACTCCTCGGCATCCGGTAACTCGCCCACTCCACAACTATCTAAGATAATTAAGATGACACGATTTATTTCTGGCATATTTATTTTTATGATAATCTAACCAAAATCAATTGTAAAGGGAAAACAAACAAAAAAGGCAGTCCAGATGGACTGCCTTTAAAGGTCTTTATGGATTACTCGGTATCTTCCTTTTCTTTCTCGCTGGTCTTATCTTCCTCTTTCTTGGGCGATGGTTTCTTCTTAGCTTTCTCCTTTTTGGGAGTTGCTTCCTTCTTCTCTGCTTTCCCTTTTTTCTCCTTGGTTT
>DASWLN010000067.1:0-1756 GCA_036396115.1 Candidatus Zixiibacteriota bacterium | reverse complement strand
AGCCTTTTTTCTATCGTAAAGCTCTTTGGCTTTTGCCGCAATATGTTCTGCTGAAACCTCGAATTCCTTTATCAGCTCCCAGGGTTGTCCGGATTCGCCAAACCGGTCTTTCACTCCGACCATCCCGAACAATATCGGTTTCTGATAAACCTCCTCTGCTTCAAGGATTGAAGAGGCAATCCAGTTCCCTAAACCGCCGATCTGATGTTCTTCTGCAGTAATGACAACTCCGGTTTCTAAGGCTGCTTTGATAATTGTTTTCTTATCCAGAGGTTTTAAGGTATGTAAATTCACTATTCTGGACTCAATCCCGAAATCCTCCTTTAAAATCCAGGCTGCTCTCATTGCCTCAGGTACTTCTGGTCCGCAGGCGATTATGGTCAAATCTTCATGTTCAGATTTATACTGTGAGGAAAGTTTCGTCTCAAAGGCATGAATAAACTCCTCTTCCTCCTCTCCCCTATACCTGATTATATTTGCCTCTCCGAATACAAAAGGTGTATCCGTAAAGGTAACTACAGGAGTTGCCTCTCTGGCAAATCTCAAGAACTTTGGCCCTTTAACATCGAATAAGAGAAATTCAGTAGCTTTTTTGGTCTCGATCGAATCACAGGGAGCTACCACATTCATATTGGGAAGCCCGCACATCTGGAAAAGGTCTTCTAACGCCTGATGGGTGGCACCATCCGGACCAACTGAAACCCCACCGTGCGCGCCAGCTATGAACACGTTGAAGTTCCCATAACAGACTGTAGTTCTCAGCTGGTCTAAATTCCTGCCCGCGGCAAAAACGCCGTAGGTACCGAAAACCGGGATTTTCCCTTCTTTTGCTAAACCAGCTGCTACGCCGGTTCCGCTCTGTTCAGCAATTCCCATACTCAAAAATCTATTTTTTCTTTCAGGATGTTTCTCGTAGAAATGGCTTATGGCAATTGAGCCTGAAATATCCGCACCTAAACAGACGATCCTTTTATCATCCCCTTTCTCATCTAAAGCTCTGCCAAAACCCATCCTGGTAGGGTCCATCTTCACTTTCATATTCGGCTGTTTGTTCCAGAAATAGACTTTTTTGAACTTCGGCATTTTCGATTCCAGTTTCTGAGAGGCTACGGTTTGATAATCCTCAGCTTTTTTGAATAATCTATCCCGATCCAGGTTCCCTTTAAGCCCCAACTCTTCTAAGGCTTTATCCATCTGCTCACACACTGGCGATTTCCCATGCCACCCGGCCACGTTCTCCATAAAACTAACCCCTTTACCCTTAATGGTATGAGCAATTATTACTGTGGGCTTCCCCTTGAGAGATTTTGCCTTCTCAAAAGCATCCAATATCTCTTTCATATTATGGCCATCTATCTCTATGACATTCCAGTTGAAAGCTTTATATTTCTCCACAATCGGGTCTATATTCATCACCTCTTCTACCCAGCCATCTATCTGCAAGCGGTTTTTGTCCAAGATACAGGTCAGGTTATCTAATTTATAGTGCCCAGCCTCCATTATCGCTTCCCAGACCTGCCCTTCCTGATGTTCACCATCTCCGGTTAAAGCAAAAACGTGATAATCCTTGTTATCTAGTTTACCTGCTAAGGCGATACCATTAGCAATACTTAACCCCTGCCCTAAAGAGCCAGTAGAAGCTTCAATTCCGGGTAGTTTCAGCCAGTGAGGGTGTCCTTGAAAAGGGGAATAGAGTTTTCTTAATGTCACCACCTCTTCTATATCAAAATAACCTGACATCCCCAGGCTTAAATAT
>DASWLN010000066.1:0-2161 GCA_036396115.1 Candidatus Zixiibacteriota bacterium | reverse complement strand
GTGTCGAAGGAAGGCTCAGGCTCGAAGAGATGGTGAGGACATTCGGCTGAGCGGTTCGACCGTCCTGAGCGGCTCACCGTCGAAGGACTCAGTCGAAGCCCATATCGAACCATCAAATCCCCCTTTTTCAAAGGGGGAGACCTCTTTTCCCCTCTTTGGAAAAGAGGCCCGCTTCGCCCGTCTCGCCGAGGCGGGCCGAATCGAGGCGAGGGCGAGGGGAGATTCATTGAACGTAAATTAATGCGTTTGTATTAGTTAGCTTTCTTTCTCAAATTTTTAATTCTGGACATAACCTCATTCGCTATTTTTTGATAACCCTGTTTGTCTTCTGTAAAACCCTGGAGATAATTCAAATTCAAAGGCTCACCGAAATTGACTGTAACTTTCCTGCCGGTAAAAATATTCTTTAAAAAATGTCTGGTGTTAGAGACTAATGTCGGCACAATTGGAACCCCGGCCTCCAAAGCAAGCTTACCCACTCCTAATTTGGGTTCCAGAAAGTCATCTTTCCTGCTTCTCGTCCCCTCCGGAAAAACCAAAAGAAGATTCCCTTGATTTAAGATTTCAATCGCTCCTTTTAAGCCCTTCCTATCTATTTTATCACGACTTATAGGAACTGCATTTAAGGAAGAGATAAACCAGCCAAAAACCTTATTTCCGAAAAGCTCTCTTTTAGCCAGAAAATACAATTCTCTTGATATAGCCGCTGTCACTACTGGCGGGTCAACATAAGACTTGTGATTTGAGGCTATTATCGCCCCTCCTTTTTCAGGAACATTCTCCTTTCCCTCCACCCTAAATCCCCGCAAAACTTTTACTATCAAGTAAACCAAGTACCGTACTGATCTGTAATGCCACCTCATTTAGTTTTCATCTTCTCTTTATAAATTTCAACTACACGCTCCACCTGCTGACTTATGGTCAAATCTGTGGTATCGACCACTATCGCATCTTTATCCAACATAAGAGGGCTTGCCTGGCGAGTAGAATCGAGTTTGTCTCTTCTTGAAATCTCTTTTATCTGTTCCTCTAAAGAACTCTTTATCCCCTTTGACTCTAATTCCAGAAGTCTTCTTCTGGCTCTTTCTTTCAAATCTGCGGTTAAATAAATCTTAATGGCAGATGGAAACACCACAGTAGTTGTATCCCGTCCCTCTGCCACCAGGTTATATTTTTGGCTTAGGTTCTTCTGTTGAGCAACTAAGACTTCCCTGACTTTGGGGTGCTTTGCTAAAATGGAAACGTTTTTATCTATCTCCGGCTGGCGAATATCTAAAGTTACATCCTCCCCATCCAGATAGACATGACTAGTTCCATTCTCAAATTCAAACTTTATTGAAGAATCTTTAGCTATCTTTGTCATCTCCTTTTCGTCATTCATGTTTTTTCTCAAACGCAGGCATTGGAGGGTAATTGCCCGATACATCGCTCCGGTATCCAGGTAGACAAAACCCAATTCATTTGCCGCCAGCTTGGCAGTGGTGCTTTTCCCTGAGCCAGCTGGTCCATCTATGGCAATAACTACATTAGACATAAAATTTTATTATAACCAAAAAATTCCAAATTATCAAGGTTTATTATTTCAGGAGCATCCCAACTTTTTTTTGAAGACACGCCAGAATGTCTTAACACTATTTCCTCCGGTTTCTCTCTCCCCTTAGGGGAGAGAGTTAGAGTGCCTGCCCGGCCAGGGAGAGGGAAAAGAAAAAAATCATCACCCTCACTTTTAGGGGGTTGACCCAAAAGGGTGTTTTAATTCACTTAAACGTTTTTTGGCTGTCATTGCGAGGAGTATCGCTCGCCTCTCGGCGCTCGCCTCTCGGCGAAGCCGAGGGAAGCCGAGGGCCTGCGGCGGACGACGTGGCAATCTCTTATAATATTATACATAATAAAATCGAGATCGCCACGCTCCCCTTGGTCGCTCGCGATGACAATAGACTTCTGGGTCAGTCCCAACACAGGAATATCTTTAGGGCAAAAAATTGCCTTCTCGCCTAGGGGCGAAGCCACTGGCACACTTTCCAATTCTCGATTCTCCTTATCCCATCTCAAGACCCAGACTTCGGGTCTCAAGATCCAGAATTCGGACAAACGGTTCCCTCTTTCCATGTCCTGTTTTAGGGGATAGTGCTGGTAGTTATTTTAATACAAACGCATTAAT
>DASWLN010000065.1:0-7065 GCA_036396115.1 Candidatus Zixiibacteriota bacterium | reverse complement strand
TTTGCATTTGGATATAATGGATGGACATTTTGTGCCCAATATAACTTTCGGCCCAATGATAGTGTCTGCTATTGACCAATGCACCAATCTAATCCTGGATGTGCATTTGATGATAGATAAGCCAGAAGATTACTTGGAGCGTTTTGTTAAAAGTGGCGCTGACTGGATAACCTTTCACTGGGAAAGTATCAAGAACCCAGAAGAGCTGATATCCAGAATGAGGGAATTGAAAGTCAAAGTAGGTTGCTCCCTAAGGCCACAAACGTCTTTTGAGTCAGTTAAGGGAATCATGAAGGAATTAGACCTCTTGCTTTTAATGACGGTTAATCCCGGGTTTGGCGGACAGGGGTTTATGATGGAGGTCCTGCCTAAGATAAGAGAAGCCAGAAGATTCATCCGTGAAAATAAGTTACATACAGTCATTCAAGTTGACGGAGGGATAAATCCGGAAACCTCCAAATTGACTCAAGAGGCAGGTGCGGACATACTTGTGGCGGGCGAGGCGATATTCAAAAAGAAAGATTACAGAGAAGCCATAGCACAAATCAGGCAAGGAAAATAGAAAAAATGTTCGAAGAATTAGCCATAAAATTTGAAAACATTACAAGGAAGCTTCGGGGATATGGGAAGCTGACCGAGGATAATATCAGAGATTCCTTGAGGGAAGTAAGAAAGGCACTTCTGGAAGCGGATGTCAATTATAAAGTAGTTAAAAAATTCATTGATGACATTCAAGAGAAATCTCTGGGTGAGAAGACAACAAGAAGCATAAGGCCCGGGGAACAGATAATAAAGATAGTCTATGATCAGTTGTGCGAGCTATTGGGTGGGAAAGTAGAAGAACTTAAGTACTCTTTAAAGCCACCCACCGTTTTCATGTTAGTCGGTTTGCAGGGTTCAGGCAAGACCACGGCTTGTGCCAAACTGGCTAAATACATCAAGAAAAAGGGGAGAAATCCTCTAATGGTGGCAGCGGACACATACCGACCAGCAGCTGCCAAACAGCTGGAGGTTTTAGGAAAGACATTGAATATTGAGGTCTTCTCTTCAGGGAAAAATCCAATCGAAATAAGCAAAAAGGCGGTTAATAAGGCAAGACAAGAAGGTTTCGACCTAGTACTATTGGATACTGCTGGAAGATTGCATATCGATGAGGACTTAATGCAGGAGCTTTGCCAGATTAAAAAGGAAGTTTCTCCGAGCGAGACCGTTTTGGTAGTAGATGCTATGACTGGACAAGAGGCACTCAATATTGCTCAAACCTTTGATCAGAGAGTCGGTTTAGACAGCATATTCTTGACTAAGCTGGATGGTGATGCCCGCGGAGGAGCAGCCTTGTCTATCAGGGCAATGGCGGGCAAGCCAATCAAGTTTGTAGGAATCGGTGAAAAACTTGACCAGATGGAACTTTTTCATCCAGAGCGCATGGCTTCCAGAATCCTGGGTATGGGAGACGTGGTTTCCTTGGTGGAAAAAGCACAAGAAGTCATCAGCGTGGAGGAAGCAAGAAAGCTGGAAGAGAAACTGAAAAAGGAAAGCTACACTCTCGAAGACTTCTATGAGCAGTTGCAGCAGATTAAAAAGATGGGACCTTTGGAATCTATTTTAAAAATGATTCCCGGGCTTGGAGGAAAGGCCCTGCAAAATGTGCAGGTGGACGATAAGTCCATGAATCGTGTGGAAGCGATGATTAACTCTATGACTCCGGAGGAGAGAAAAAATCCTTATATCCTGGATGGCAGCAGGAAAAAAAGAGTCGCTAAGGGGAGTGGAACTTCGGTTCAAGAGATAAATCGCTTAGTAAAGCAGTTCTTCACTATGCAGAAAATGATTAAGGATTTAGGGAAGATGGATTTCAAGAACTTTAAGGGAATGGCTTCCTTCACTTAAACAATAAAGGAGGTAGATTTGGCAGTCAAGATAAGGTTGCGTCGTATGGGTGCCAAGAAGAAGGCATACTATCGTTTTGTGATAGCTGATTCACGTAGTCCCAGAGACGGGAGATTCATCGAAGCAATTGGAACTTATAATCCGCTCGAAAAACCAGCCAAGGTCATTCTTCAGGAAGACAGGGTTTACCATTGGCTGGATAAAGGAGCGTTGCCCAGTGCAACTGCGAATGCTCTTTTCCGTCAGGTGGGGTTATTGAAGAAGTGGAGCATGATGAGAAAGAAGCAGGATGTTAGTGCCATTCAGCTGAAAACGACTATTCGGGAACGGGGAAAGAAGAAGAGGAAAAGGAAAACGGATGGTGCAGCCAAAGCGGAAAAGGCGCCCAAACCAGTAAAAGCTGAAGAAAAAAAAGAGGAACCAAAGCAGGAAGATAAGGGAAAAGAATAAGGACTTCTGGACAAAGGAGGATGAGTGCCCTCCTGCGATAAAGTGGCTATTGGTTTGATTTCTCGGGTTCGAGGGATAAAAGGAGAAGTAGTAGTTGCTCCTTTGACTGATGACTCGAAGAGATTCTCAAAGATAAAGAAAATACAACTCTTTTTACCGGAAGGATATCGCACCTTCAGTATCCAGAGCAGCAGAAGATTCAAGGATGTAGTAATCATTAAACTGGCTGGAATCGACAATCCAGAGGATGGTAAAAAATTAGTAGGATGCTATTTGGAAATAGAAAAGGATGAAGTTGCTCCTTTGCCCAAAGGGAGATATTACATTTTCGATATAGTTGGTCTCAAGGTGAGAACACCTGAAGGGGAGGATTTGGGAGAGGTTAAAGAGGTAATTCAATATCCGGCCAATGATGTTTACGTTATATCTCACCAGGGGAAAGAATTTGACCTGCCAGCCACCAAGGAGATAATAAAAGACATAGATTTAGAGAAAAGAGTGATGGTTGTTCAACCCTTAGCTGGAATTTTCGATTAACCCAAAATGAAAATTGACATCTTAACCATTTTCCCCGAGATGGTCGAATCCCCTCTGAAACAGAGTCTCATTGGTAGGGCTTTGGAAAAAGGGATAGTTGAAATCAAAATTAAAGACATCCGGGACTTCGCCAAAGATAAGCATGCTACGGTGGATGATGTTCCCTTTGGTGGTGGGTCGGGTATGGTGATGAAGATAGAGCCTTTGACTTTAGCTTTGGAATCGGTCTTAGATGGTTCCGTTCAAAGCAGGATAGTCCTGACCACCGCCCAGGGAAGAAGATTTGACCAGAAGAAAGCAAAAGAGCTTTCTTTGGAGAAACATTTGGTCATAATCTGCGGTCATTACAAGGGGGTAGATGAGAGAATAAAAGAGCTTTTTCCGCTTGAGGAGATGTCGATTGGGGATTATGTTTTAACCGGTGGCGAATTCGCCAGCTTAGTCATAGTGGACGCAGTCGTGAGGCTGATTCCCGGAGTTTTAGGCAATTTTGAATCAGCTCAGACTGATTCGTTCCTTGAAGGCATTTTGGGTTATTCGGAATATACTCGCCCAAAAGAATTCAGAGGAAAAAAGGTTCCAGAGGTCTTAGTCTCCGGAGACCATAAAAAAATAAGGTTATGGCGAAGGGAGAAAGCCTTAAGAAAGACACTGGAGACAAGACCAGAGTTGCTGCAGGACGAAATGCTTAGCTCAGAGGATTTGGCGTTCATAAATAAACTGAGAAGCGGTAAAATCTAAAGCTGGAGGAAATATGGATTTGATGGCAGGCCTTGAAGGAAAGTATCTGAAAACAAAGACAAAAGATTTTAAACCCGGAGATACAATCAGAGTACAGGTGAAAGTGAAGGAGGGAGACAGGGAAAGAATTCAAACCTTCGAAGGAGTGGTGATACAGAAAAAAGGGAAGGGAACTGGAGAAACCTTCACGGTGCGAAAGGTCTCGGCCGGAGTTGGAGTGGAAAGGGTGTTTCCTTTGCACTCTCCTAACTTATCCAGGATAGAAGTGGTTAGGTCTGGAAAGGTTAAGAGGGCAAAACTTTTTTATTTGCGCAAGATGTCTGGTAAGTCTGCCAAAATAGACGAGGAGAGAAAGGAAAAACAAGAAAAGGAAACCAACGAAGCTAGCACTTAGAAAAGATGCCGATTCACTTAGGGCACGAGCGGAAATTGTGGAAGGAAGGAATAAAGCTGATTGCCGGTGTGGATGAGGTGGGTAGGGGTCCCTTGGCGGGTCCGGTAGTTGCAGCCGCAGTAATTTTACCCCCAAGAATTAACTTAAAGGGAATAAAAGATTCCAAGAAGCTGTCTTTTCAAAAGAGGGAAGAGTTTTTTCAAAAGATTTCCGATTTGGCTTTGAGTGTGGGCGTAGGCATAGTGGATGAAAAAAGGATAGATGGAGTGAATATCCTAAATGCCTCTCTGGAAGCGATGCGTTCAGCCATCTTGAATTTGAACGTAAGGCCCGAGTTTGTCTTAGTGGACGGGAATAAGGAAATCCCCGGACTGGATATTCCACAGCTTGCCATAATTGCTGGGGACGAGTCCAGTTTATTTGTGGCTTGTGCTTCGGTCATAGCTAAGGTTACGCGCGACCGCCTGATGCTGAAATACCACCAAACCTATCCACAGTTTCATTTTGACCAAAACAAGGGATACGGCACCAAACTGCATTTAGATGCTCTAAAAACCTACGGACCGTGTGAAATCCATCGTTTCAGCTTCAATCCGGTTAAGCTCTGCAAAGAGAGGCAAAGACCCCTGAAATTTAAAAACTGAAGGTTTTTGAAATGCTAGAAAATCGAAGACAACAATTGGGCAAAGAAGGCGAGGATATTGCAGCCGATTTCTTGAAAAATATCGGATTTGTAATCTTGGAACGTAATTTCAAATATGGCCGTAAGGATATAGATATAATCTGCAGAGATGGTAAGACCATCGTCTTCGTTGAAGTGAAAGCCGGACGTTCAGAAAGTTTCGGCACTCCTTTGGAAAAGGTTCATCAAAGAAAGCAGAAGAATATTGCTCAGGTAGCTAAATCTTTTATGCAACAGAAGGATTGTGCCGGGCATGATTTCAGATTTGATGTTGTGGCGATTGACGACAAGAAAGTATCAAAAAAGATAAAACATCTACGTAACGCCTTTATGGTAGAGGAGCTGGATTAGCTAAGTGTTGCTGCTCCTGGTGCAGACGATTTACAATTCTTTCCCACAGGAGAACCCATTCCGAAGGATTTTGGTTATATTTTGTTATGAATCGTTTTATTTCTTCTGTGGAAAGGTTATGCTCTTTCAAAATCCTTGCTTTCTCTATGTGCCATTTAGCAACATCCGAGCCGCAAGCTTCATAGGCGATGGACAATTCAACATAGACCTGGGCGAAACGTTCCGGAGTTAATCTAGAGGATGTTTTTCGGTGAACTATCCAGATAACCAAAACTACTATTAGAATAGCAGATATAATTAAGGGAAGTCTAAGTTTGGATGAAATCGGCATAGTTTTGAAACCTGTAAGAGTTCAAATTAATATTAAAAAAGCGACTGTCAAGCCCATTCTATAGAGATGATTAAAAGAAGAAAGACTAAAAAAATTCAAGTAGGAAAGTTAGACATAGGCGGAGATGCGCCCATCTCAGTTCAATCGATGACCAAAACAGATACGCGCAACGTAGAAGAGACTATCAGGCAGATAAGAAACTTGGAGAGGGTGGGATGCGAGCTTGTTCGTGTGGCGCTGCCGGACAAAGAGTCCGCCTTAGCTATCAGCAAGATTAAAAAACGAATATCTATTCCTTTGATAGCTGACATTCATTTTGACTACAGACTGGCACTATTGGCTATTGACTCTGGCGCGGACAAGTTGCGTTTAAATCCGGGCAACATTAGAACCAAGTGGAAAGTAAAAGAGGTAGTAAAAGCTGCTTCTCAAAGAGGTATTCCGATAAGAGTTGGGGCTAATTCCGGTTCGCTTCCCAAAAGTTTATTGTCCAAATACAAAGGACCGACTCCACAGGCAATGATAGAAGCGGTTATGCAGCAAATTCGCCTTCTTGAAGATATGAGTTTCTCCAACATAGTAGTATCGCTCAAAGCGACAGATGTTTCAACCACAATTGAATCATACAGACGAATATCGAGCAAGATAGATTATCCACTGCATTTGGGCGTAACCGAGGCTGGTCCTCCTAATACAGGCATAGTAAGGTCGAGCATCGGTATGGGCGTATTGCTCTGTATGGGAATTGGCGACACCATTCGTGTTTCCTTGACTGCCGACCCGGTCGAAGAAGTGAAGACAGGATACCGGATACTGCAATCTCTAGGTTTAAGAGAATACGGGCCAATCTTAATTTCCTGTCCGACTTGTGGAAGATGCGAGCTAAACCTTTTACAAATAACAAAGCAGGTTGAGAAAGAATTGAGCAAGATTAAATCGCCCATTAAGGTTGCGGTTATGGGATGCGTGGTCAATGGCCCAGGTGAAGCCAGGGAAGCGGATGTGGGAATTGCAGGTGCAAAAGGCTATGGATTACTTTTTAGGAAGGGGAAAATCGCGAGAAAAGTAAAAGAAAAAGATTTAGTTAGAGCCCTATTGCAGGAAATAGAAAATATAGTCAAGAGATAGTTATTGAGGAGTATCCCCACTTTTCTTCAATATACATCAAAATGTCTTAATGGTTATCTCCTCCGGTTTCTCTCTCCCTTTAAGGGAGAGAGATAGAGTGCCTGCCCGGCCAGGGAGGGGGAAAGGAAATACCCCAATAGCCTCACAGCCATCATACTCCTCACCCTCACCTTTTGAGGCTGTGCAATAATGCGAATTTTTATTTCTTTGGTAATCTTTTTTGGAGTGCATTGACCGTGTCAATGCATGCATCCCGCCGATGGCGGGATGCACTCCATAAGGTTCTCTACGGTCTAGCCAAAACTCTAGTTCTTAGACACCCTCAAAGAAGAGCATTCCTTTCTTAAAGACAGGAATTGTTTTCCCGCTTTCCAATGCTTCAATTCTCCTCATCTCATCTCAAGACCCAGACTTCGGGTCTCAAGATCCAGAATTCGGACAAACGGTTCCCTCTTTCCATGTCCTGTTTTAGGGGATAGTGCTGGTAGTTATTTTAATACAAACGCATTAATTTAAGCTCTTTCGTATTTAATGTGGGAATTTTACAAGAGAAGTCCCTGG
>DASWLN010000064.1:0-2952 GCA_036396115.1 Candidatus Zixiibacteriota bacterium | reverse complement strand
GTTTCCCTCGACCCTGAGATCTCGGGACCGAAGGGCAGGACGAAGTGTAGAGCCGAAGGCCTGATTATGTCGAAGGACGGCTGCGGCATCTTGTCGTGTAGGGTTCCATGGAGCGGAGCCTTGAACAGAGTGCTATTCATCCACAGGTTTATGCCCATAGCTTTCTGTCGAATGGGTAACTAACCTTAAACCTTCAGGCAAAACAAAATTTCTGGTTTAAGATCAAAAATTATGCCCTCAAAGCTTTATCTTTCCCTGTGTGGTGGTTTGATTTTTCTCTTTAGTGGTATTGTTTATCTCTTAACGCTTTCTCCTACTCTTTCTTTTATTGATTCCGGTGAATTGGCCGCTGTCTGCGCCACTTTGGGGATCGCTCATCCTCCTGGTTATCCATTGTATGCACAACTGGGAAGAATATCTTCCTTTCTTCCTTTTGGAGAACCCATCTACAGATTCAACCTAATGTCTGCTTTCTGGGTTAGCTTAACTAATCTTTGCTTGTTTCTATCTCTAATCCTAATCTCGTACATTTTTTTCTCAAAAGAGCTCAAAACCGTACTCAAACTTTCAGCCGCACTTTTGATTACCATCCTCTTCTCCTTTTCCCGGATCTTATGGTCGCAAGCTCTTATAAATGAAGTCTATTCCCTAAATATCTTTCTTTGTAGTTTGATCATTCTAATTGCTTTATACTGGTATAAGACAAATCTTAATCCTAGCAAATCAGATACTGCCATCTCCCCTCTGGTTTATCTTTTAACCTATCTTATTGGATTAAGCTCTGGTAACCATTTTCTAAGTCTACTTTTACTGCCTGCACTTCTTTACCTATTGATCTCCTCGACTAAACTTAGTAGCTACAGCTCAAAATCTTTATTCTTAATTGTCGGGGTTCTAATCATAGGAGTTTCAATATATCTCTATCTTCCTATCCGAGCAGCACAAAACCCTGCTCTTAACTGGGGTAATCCTTCCAACTGGTTGAATCTAAAGAACCATGTCAGTGCCAGGATGTTTCAAGGTCGTATGTTCAGCGAAACCGAACTTGTGTTCTGGGACAACCTCAAGCATCTTAGCTCAGTTTTCTTTAAACAATTTCCGGTTTGGGCTTTTCCGCTTATGCTCTTGGGTATTCTGAAAGCCTTCAAAAAGAACTCGAAAATCGCCATCTTTTTTCTGCTAGTAATTCTTTTCAATCTCCTTTGGAGTCTAAACTACGGAGTAAAAGATATCGACCCTTATTTTCTGCAGACGATTTTGATCTCATCTTTCCTACTTTACTTAGGGTTTCTCTTTTTCTTCCAAATCATAGAGAAGGTCTTATCAGAGCTTAAATCATCTGGTAAATTGAAATTTGTTTCAAGCTATATGATTATATTTATACTGGGGATTTTTTTCCTTTCAAGATTTCCACAAGAATTTAGAGCCCAAAACCGAAGCAAAAATTACGTTCCTTATGATTTCGCCTTAAATATTCTGAGGTCCTCGCATAAAGATGCCCTAATTCTAACAGAGGTCTGGGATTATTATTCTGCCTGGCTTTATCTCAGATTCGTCGAAAACAAAAGACCTGATCTGGAGATCATCCAAACCGAACTTCTACAATGGAGCTGGTACAAGGATTATATTCGGAAATACTACCCGGCTACTTATAAACGCTCTTTTGAGCAGATTGAGATTTATAATCAGTTTGCTCTAAGTATGGAAAAGGGTCAGCCTGTGAATTCCTTAGATGCATCTATGGCTTTATCAAAGATGATTGATAGTTTCATCTTCAAGAATCTCAAGGATCGACCAGTATATACTACCCTCTTAGATGACTACAAAAGATATGCCGGCCTTCCAACTATAACTGAAGGATTATTGATGCGTTTTAGAGAAGAAAAGAAATTCTATCCTTACGAGTTCCCTGAGTTTAGATTGGGTGGTATCTTGGATCCTGCAATTCTTAAGACCAACAAGGAGATAGTTTGCATTTCTTTTTATGCTGTTTCATATTACAATCGAGGTTTATACCTCAAATTCTTTGATCAGAATGAAGAAGCAAATAGATATTTTCAAAAGGCTTACTATTTCAAGGAGGTCTTCCTCAAGCATAATCCCGGTTTTGATTTTGAATATTTCTAACTATGCCCAAAAATATTAAAAAAGTAACCCCTCCATGTAGTTATCTTTATTTCTTTCGGGTGTAATCTATCTTAAAGCCTTATGACGACCTTCACCTGGTAGATGTTCAACTCCAACGAGAACCTGTATCCTTGTCATTCCCGTCCCGCATTACTGCGGGATAAACTCCAGCAGAGCCTGTCCCGTACTCGATACGAGAAATCCAAAAAGAGAGAAAACAACTTTAAAAATGGATTCCGCCCTAACTACTGGGTTTTCAACATCAAGTGCGGAATGACATATTGTCTGAATAGTTGCTTGATAAAATCTTTTTAATGTATGAACTTCCTCGCCAGCCAGCTTTTCTCCAGATAAACTGCATTTTCAGGGCAAAGCTCATGACAGCATAAGCAGTTGATACATTCTGCATAGTTGAAGTTTGGTCTTTTGGAATCTTTTTGAATCACCTTCATCGGGCAGTTCTCCACGCAGAGGTTGCAATTGGTGCAAAGCTCCTCTTTGACATTAGGTCTCACCCAAACATACGGCTCCAAGAGCTTAACCATAAACTTGGGTACCATTTTCAAGAATCTATTCGAGGGCAAATCGAATTTTGGGAGAGCGATATCGGACAATTTCTCGCCAACCAGCTCTATCTTCGAAAAATCAGCTGTGCCCAAACCTCTTTCCTCTGCGATATTGGTAGTTTCGATTTCATCCTCTTTAAATCCAAAAATTCTGGAGCAGACTTTATCTAAAGCAACCGCATCTGCACTTGCCAGAATCAGTCCCAGGTATTTCGGCTTGCCGGAAGAGGGGCCATCTCCATCCATACAGACAACCGCA
>DASWLN010000063.1:0-5430 GCA_036396115.1 Candidatus Zixiibacteriota bacterium | reverse complement strand
TTATTTATAGGCGGCATTCCGTAGTATCCGCTGCGTTATTGTGCATTATTATGAGGGGTGGTGATTCATCCAACCCGAAAGATAAAAAAATGGGTTCGATCAATCGAACCCCTACACAAATCTCTAAACTTATAAACTCCTAAACCCTGCGCCGTATGGTGCGGAGTAAACTTCTAAACTGCTTTTATCACCACCACGACCAAACTTCAACTCTAAGATAACGCACAATTCTGCGGGTGAGTAAATTAGATATGCTTCTTTTCCCGCAGTAGATTTTTGCCTGGCCACTCATTCCGGGCTTAAGTTGAAGTTCCAAATTCGGAACTTTGCTGGTTATCAGAAATATGTTTTTTGAGCTGCCCTCTTGAGCTTGATTACTGATTTTAGTAACCTTTCCATAAAAAGAAATCCAGGGATAACTTCTCACCTTGAGTTTTGTTTTCTGTCCAACATAAATTGCATCTAGATCCTTTTCTGAAACTTTAATCGAGACCCTGACCGTATCCAGATTGGCAATAGAGATGAGGTTAGTTTGCTGTTGAATGCTCGTCACCATTCCCGAAATGGGGCTTTTTATTTGAGAGGAAGCCATCTGTTCCTCCAAGAACTTAACCCTGCTTTCCAGCTGGTCAACTTCCGAGCGAGCCATCTTGAGTTCCTCTGGTCTTGCTCCTCTCTGCATAAGTTTCAATTGGTTACGTTCGATTTCCAATCCGTTTTGAGCTATGGAAAAGTTTGCCTCTCCCCTTTCCAATTCCTCATCGCTTATCAGCTTGCCTTTATGCAGATTGCGTAGCCTCTCCAGGTCTTTTTGTTTTAACTTTAAGCTGGCTTCACTCTGCTTAACCTTATCTTCAGCCTGGGATATCTCCTCGGGTTGAGCACCCTTCTTTAAAAGCTGGTAACTGGCAATCGCACTTTCCAATTTAGCTTGTGTGCTGGAAAGGTCAGAGAGGTTCTGACTGGAGGCAAAGGAGGCGATTAGGTCTCCGGGCTTCACTTTGTCCCCTTCCTTTACCATAGACTCCATATTGACCAGAGCATAATCTCCGGACATTAGCTTAGAAAGATTAACTGATCTTTTTTCTTGACCTCCCTCCTTGTAAATCTTTTCCTCTACATATCCGTCCGCACTTACACTGATAGCATAAGACTCTAAAGGTTGAATCTCGCACTCCGCAGAAATCTTTAGCTCCAACTTAACCAGAAACAACAAAATCAGTACAACTACTATAATAGCGGCATAGATTATTACCCTTTTCGGTTTCATCCAGATTCCCCTTTTGCTTAAAAACAAACTGAAAATCCCGGCAAGTGCGACTTTGATTGGTGTTTTAAAGATAACAAACGTAAGAATCAAAAACAAGACAAATCCCAGTCCCTGATAACGGGAGACCAGGAAGTTTTCCACCCTGAAAAAGAATATGGCCACTAAAAGAATGGTATAACTTAAAGCTAAAATGCCATAAGAGAAATAAACTTTCTTCTCATACCCAGAAAGGGTTAGCTTAATCTCCTTGAAGCCCAATATGATTTTCCTGAACCAATTGGCTAGAAAATCAAATGCCTTTTTGCGCAGATTCGGAATCTCCAAGTAATCGCTCAATAGATAGTATCCATCTAACTTTATCAAGGGGTTAAAGTTGAAAATGGTAGTAATGCTGGAGAGAAATAGGACCACAAACAGAAAGCCCCCCAGCCAGGTATCAAAATCCAATACTCTCCAGAAAATTGTGGCAGTTGCCCATAAAAGTATATTCAAATAAGCTCCGGCAAAGGTAACTAATATCTTTTTCTTCTTATCAGGGAAAAGCCAGGCATCGCTCACATTGCAGTAAAAACAAGGTTGAAAATAAAGCAACAAGAACCCCATCTCACGCACTTCCCCTCCAAAATACTTACAGGTGAGGCCGTGGGCGATTTCGTGCAAGCCGCTTATCAACAAAATAGCAAGCCAGAGTTTAATGACCAGACCTAAATTAATCATATCCGCGAAGCTTCTCTTTAATCCATCCCAATTGGTCAGAATTATAACTATTGCTAAAAAGACTAAAACCAGCGAGATAAATAAGAACTTTCGAGAAAATACAAATCTAAATTTTTTCAAAAGCCACTCTAAAAACTTGTCCGGGTCAAAGGCTTTGAGTTTGATAAAGATGATTCTTTGCAGGAGGTTTTTCTTCTGGCTCATCTGGTATTGCAAATGGGTGAATTCCCTTTGGGTTTCCCCCATTTCAAAAAATCCCAGATTCGCTGAGCGGGATACAAATCCTTTGAAAACCTCTTCTTTTAAGGGGATGCCGAATTTGGCTTCGAAGTCAAAAACTATTTCTTTGAAAGTGGTCTTTCCGTCCAATTTCCTCAAGATGAAATGTTCCGGCTCTTTTACCCGGAAGTATTTGTTAGTGAGAGGGTCCTTTATGACATAATAGGTAACATCCTGAAATATTTGTAGAGTGATGATTAAATCATCTCTTAATTTGGGATAATCCCAATCCATACAGGTAGCTCCATTATATAAGACCCAGTATCAATCCAGCAATTCCAAAGCTGACCAGATATTTGACCAACTTCCAGAAAAGGGTATAAACCGTAAAATCAAATCTTAAACTTGTCATTCCCTGTGAAGAGAAAAGAAAAAACTCGAGGGAATTAAAAATAAAGACCAAGCAGGCAAAGAGTATCCCAAAGCGAAACCCTTTAAATGGTGAAAAGAAAAGCAACATCACAAAAACAAGAAAGGGAATGAAAAACTCAAACAGGTAGCTGGTGGATAAAGATTTTAAAATCTTCTTCAGCCCAAAATCCTCGTGAACTTTGAGCCAATTGCCCAAAAGAACGGCAATTAAAGTGAGTACTACAAATAAAATACTGGAAAGGATTAAGGCAATTATGACCAGATACCAGTTCATAAGTATTGGTTCTTTCCTATTTAATGTGGAAATTGTGTTTGGCTACGATTTTCTTTAGTTGTCCTCCACGGGGTAATACATGTTGTACTCGCGATAGGGGTGGAGTTTCCTTCGACTTTGCTCAGGACGGTGAGCAAGGTCGAACCGCATCTCCACCCGCACTCTTCGGACTTCACCCCTCCCTTGGTGATTGTCACCCTGAACCATACCCTGAAACAAATTCAGGGTCTGCGATTTCAGGGTCTCAAGAGATGCTGAAACAAGCCTGCCCTGAAGAGATGCTGAACCAAGTTCAGCATGACACTTTCAGGGTTCAGCATGACAAAATCTATCCTTTTGTCAATAGGTTACACAAAATACTCCCCAATATTTAAGAAAGACCCTAAGTATTCTCTAAAGCCACTTATTGAGTTTATACCATTCAGCAGTTTCTTTGCTTCCCTCTTCCAATTTGACTTTGGGCACAAATCCCAAATCCGATATTGCCTTAGAAATATCACATATCCAGTAACTTTGGCTTAGCTCTTTGGCTTTGTATCTATTGAGTAAGGCTTGTTTTTTGGAGAGCTTGGCAAACATTTCAGAAAAATAGGCGGAGAGGAACAATATGCTCTTGGGAAACCGAATAGAAATCGCTTTCCTTTCCAATGACTTGGCTATCATATCAGTTGCCTCTTTCCAGGAATAGACCCTATCGTCAGCTATGAAGTATGTCTGCCCAATGGACTTCTCGCTCTCCGCGGAAAGTAAAATCCCTTCTATTAAATCCCCAATATAGCAGACGCTGACCAGAGTGTCCCTAAAGCCGATCTGGGGCTTAATCCCACACTTTATCATTTTGAAAACAAAAAATAGCTCATCATCTCTGGGACCATATACAGTTGGTGGTCGGATGATGGTTACTGGTATTTTGTTTTTATATTGGAGAACAGTTTTTTCCGCTTCTAATTTGCTTTGCCCATAGGGAGTGATTGGGTGACAGGGTGCTCTTTCATCTAAAGGATTTTGGTCTGGATTGGGTCCAACTGCTGCCTGACTGCTTATATAGACAAACCTCTTCAAGCTTGTATTCTCATTTAAGCAGGTTTCAATGACGTTCTGTGTGCCGCTCAAGTTAGCATCAAAGTATAGTTTTCTGCTCGTGCCTCGAGTAACTCCAGCCACGTGAAAAACATAATTGCATCCTTTAAAAGCTCCAACCAAAGAGCTCTTGTCTCTTGCATCCCCATAATGGTATTCCACATTCAATCCCGAAAGCCATCTTAAGTTACTAGTCTTTCTCACCAGACAACGCACCTCATACCCCTTATTCAACAGATATTCAACCAGATGGCTTCCCACAAATCCATTCGCGCCAGTAACCAAAGCCTTAGACACCAATCATACCTCTCTGGGTTTAATTTTCCCTTGACAAAGGTGCTTTTTTGGTTTAGAATGGAAAATCGACTTAAAATCTAAAATATCAATTTTGTCTTCAATTGGCAAGGACAAAAAGTAAACTCTAAAACGATTATTCAATATGGATATTTTTGAGAAATGTAGAAATTACACTACTGCCAGAGAAGTTATGGCAGCCGGGCTTTATCCCTATTTTACTCCTCTTTCCTCTGGTCAGGATACCCAGGTGACAATCAATGGCAAAGAGACGATAATGATCGGCTCGAACAACTATATGGGCTTGACCAGTCATCCCAAGGTGAAAGAGGCGGCAATGAGGGCGGTGGAACTTTATGGCTCCGGATGCTCCGGTTCAAGGTTTTTGAACGGAACTCTGGATATGCATGTAGAGCTGGAAAGACGTTTAGCCCAATTTATGAAAAGAGAGGCAGCTTTAGTCTTCTCTACCGGATTTCAGACCAATCAGGGAACCATCTCCGCCTTGGTCAACAAGGGCGAGTATATGATAACTGACCGCTCTGACCATGCCTCCATTGTGGATGGATGTCGGCTTTCCTTTGGTAAGGTTTTGAAATTCAAGCATAACAATATGAAGGACTTAGAAAGGGTCTTGCGTTCGATTAAGAAGGATGCTGGAAAGATGATTATCGTGGATGGGGTCTTTAGCATGGAAGGAGATATTGCCAACTTACCTAAGATTGTAGAGCTGGCAGAAAAATATAACTGCCAGGTGATGGTGGATGATGCCCATTCCATTGGAGTATTAGGAGAGAATGGAAGGGGGACCGGAGAGCATTTTGGCTTGGAGAATAAAGTTGATATCGTGATGGGAACATTTTCCAAATCTTTTGCCTCTTTAGGTGGATTTATCGTAGCGGATGAGGAGGTAATTCATTATATAAAACATACTTCCCGCGCTTTAATATTCTCTGCCAGTATGCCACCAGCTTCAGTTGCCGCAACTTTGGCTGCCTTAGATATAATCGAGACTGAGCCCCAAAGACGAGAAAGGTTGTGGCAGATCGCCAAGAAGATGCACGATGGTTTCAAAAGATTAGGTTTCAATATCGGCGAGACCAAAACCCCGATTATTCCAATATATATTGGTGAAGATTTACAA
>DASWLN010000062.1:0-1527 GCA_036396115.1 Candidatus Zixiibacteriota bacterium | reverse complement strand
GATACAATATCCGCCCAATGTGAGATTGATAAGGGTGATGTGTTCCGGCAGGATCAGCCCGGCACATGTATTCCGGGCATTTGAAAAAGGCGCAGACGGCGTGATGTGGTCGGGGTGACATTTCGGCGATTGCCATTACACCTTTGGCAATCATCGAGCTGCGGAGCAGTTCGAGATCACCAAACAACTGATCAGGTTACTGGGTATAGAAGAAAAAAGGCTGAGATTGGAGTGGTTCTCAGCCGCTGAAGGACAAAGGTTCGCCCAGGTGATAAAACAGTTCGTAGAGGATGTGAAAAAAGTTGGACCAAGTCCGTTGAGAAATTTGAATAAGAAATCATCTTTGGAGAGTGCAAATCTCAATATATAAGGAAAAGACAATTGGATGTAGCGAATTCTGTGAATGGTGTTCCCATTCGATTAACAGAAAAAAGATGGTTTCATGTTGTAGAAAACCATGATGATTTAGCCGGTCATTACGATGATGTTCTTAACACCCTTGAGAATCCAGATTTTGTGCTTAGGGGTTATAAAAGCGCACTAATCGCTATAAAGGGAATAGCCAAAGGACGCTACCTGGCAGTAGTATACAAAGAATTGAAAAGAGATGATGGTTTTGTTCTTTCAGCGTATATTACCACAAAGATTAGGAAAAGGTTAATAATATGGCGAAAAGAAAACTGACTCAAAAGGATTTCAGTGAGATTTTCAAAGCTATCCCTCATCTGATAAAACTCCCCGCTAGGAAGATTTGGGTAGACTATGATAAGGAAACAGATGTCCTGTATATCAGTCTTCAAAGACCTCAGAATGCTACTGATAGTGAAATGCAAGAAGATGGCGTGTTGCTCAGATATAAGGACAAGGACTTGGTGGGAATCACAATTTTTGAGGCTTCCAAAAGATAAAAATCTGAGATTGATAAACTCAAACCCTAGATAACATGATGAAGGAAACCATAAAAAAAACCAGAGCTTATTCCTGTTTGGATTGTGGCAAGTGCACTGCCACCTGCCCCATTTCCCGAGTTAATAAAGGTTACTCTCCCCGAAGGCTTTTGACCAAAGCCTTAATCAGCTCGAATGAGAACCTTCTTAACGACAGCACTCTGTGGACTTGCCTGACCTGCATGATGTGCCAACAGAGATGCCCTTCGGACATAGATTATGTTACATTCACCAAATTAGTGAGAGCCCAAGCAAATTCCGAAGGTCAGGATGCCAAATGTTCGCATGGGGGAGCTTTGCAATCCCTTATGAAAATAATGACCGCAGGTGAGCTGAAACAAAATAGATTGGGATGGATAACCTCTGATCTGAAAACTAAAGAAAAATCGGAATACTTGTATTTCGTAGGTTGCCTTCCCTATTTCGATGTCTTCTTCTCTGACATCAAAGCAAATTCTTTAGATTCCGCCCGGTCGACTTTGAAGATTTTGAACTTTTTCGGAATTGAGCCACAGGTCTTGGCAAATGAGAGATGTTGCGGGCATGATCTTTTGTGGATGGGGGATGTGGAGAACTTCAA
>DASWLN010000061.1:0-1941 GCA_036396115.1 Candidatus Zixiibacteriota bacterium | reverse complement strand
GTAAGTCTTTTCTATCTATTTCGATATTCCTCTCCCCCCATCTCTTTTTTATTCTTCCTTTTTTCCCGTTTCTCCAAACTGCAATCTCCTAACTCCAAAGTTTATTCTGCTTCCAACGAATCTGTACCTAATCTGTAATCTCCCTCATGGTATGGGTGGTGCTCAAGAATCCGTTATTCTGCAGTTTTTTCAGTTATGCATTTAGCCACCTACATCGTCCGCATTTACCGTTCAAAAAAGGGGAAGTCCCGAGGTCTTGTGGGAGTCGTGGAGCAAATTGGGGTAAAAGGAAGAAAAGCATTTACAGATTGCGATGAACTCTGGGAGATTTTCTGCCCTTTGAAAAACGTCAGGATTCATAAAAAGAGAGAAAATACTATTATATCAAGAGATAAAGCTAATCCATGGAGCAAGTTATGAAAGGGAGTCTGCAGAAGATGCCCATACGGGAGGCTCCAGAGGATTATTCGTTCGCCTGGAGCCTCCCACTTTGATCTATCCTGAATTAATAAGCAAACACTTACAATTCTGCTCTGATATTCAGAGGAGGAAAGGAGACAGACCATGAAGAAATCTAGTTTGATTTTAGTCTTGAACTTAATTCTAATAGCTGCTTTTGGATTGGATGTCCAGGCACAGCCCAAAGAAGCGACCGAATCAGTCACTACCACCTGGTACGTTACAACAAAAGTCGTTCCTTTAGGAGCGGATAGGATTTACCTAGTTTACGAAGCCGTTGGTGTAAACGTCACCGACACAGGGGAGGGCCTCTTTCACGGCGCGACAGCACGTGCTCTCGGCGGAATGACCATCGAAAAAGGATTCTACAATGATGAGTATGGTTGCGGTGTTTGGAATCTCCAAAACGGGGATAAGGTGTTTATTAACTATAAATTCGCAGGCAAGGCAGGAACAGGTGGAACCGCGAAGGGGACTTTTACAATCACCGGCGGAACTGGCAAATGCGCTGGCATACAGGGCAGGAGTGATGAAAGCACCCGAACCATGGTTCAATCAGCCTTGGAGGGAGTGGGTCAGAGTTTTTCAAAAGCAAAATTCCAATATAAGCTGCCTTGAAATTAGTGATAAGGCGACGGGCTACATTTCAAGATTCAAAAATTAATCCTACCCTCTTTACAGGGGAGAAAGGAGTTTGGTTATGATCTTATCTCAAGCATGGAGAGCCATACCAATCTTTCTGATTGTTGGGGTTCCATTCATTCCGGCTGCCGAAGCGCAGCAACCTTTTGATATCACCTACTGTGCCACTTCGAACATGACAACGGTTTCAGCAAGCGAAGGATTGATAGTTTTAAGTCTGGATACAAAGGGCATTGCTATGAGCAACCACGAGAATAAGGTTTTTGATAACATGACGTTCCTTTGCGTCGCTGTTGGAAAGGTTGTTGCAGGGAAGCCCATCGGAACCGGTTATTGCAAATACATGGATCCCGATGGGGATATTATTGTTTGGGAGCTTTCCATTGATGTCCCGGTTGATACCTTAAAAGCCATTCAAGGTACCGGTAAATGGAAGGGCATTAAGGCCGAAGGCAAAGCAGCACTGATTACCAAAGCTAAATCGATAACGCCAGACACCCGTCAAGTCTGTCGCAGATTTACTGGAACGTTTGAACTGCCAAAGAAATAAAGAGAAATAGGGGACATCTCCGATATTTTTAACAAATTTCGGAGGTATCCCCTGCTTCCTATTGTCCTGCTTGGATGGCTTTTGTGATGTCCTGGGGTTCCACGCCAGGGGTCTGCACCCCTGACTTTTCGTAGAATTCTTCGATCTTTGATTCGAGCTTCTTTTCTTCCCTCTCTGTTTCCTTCAATGCACCTTCGAGATCTGAGAGTTCCTCCTTCGGCAACATGGTGAAGTCACCAGAGATATCTATCTCCATTAACGTTTTCTTCTCCACTTCCTGTACGGTTCTG
>DASWLN010000060.1:0-3867 GCA_036396115.1 Candidatus Zixiibacteriota bacterium | reverse complement strand
CTTGCCAGGACAAACAAAACAATTACTGTCAAAAAGACCATTAGATATGTTTTTTTCATACTCTCTCCTTAGTTTAATAACTCTCCTCAATTAGACTTCTAGTTGATACCACTGGAAGCACGTATTGTTCTCCGGTGGTTATAAGCTGGGGATAAGCCTTTCTCTCCAGGATATAATCGTATTCTTTAGTTTTTCCGGGATTATCCACCTCCGCTTTCCTGGGCAACGGTTTATAGTTATCCATAACATACTTGATCTTGTCTGGCTCAACTAAGATTTGATGTTTTGTCGATCGGGCTATTGTTTGGGTAGATTTTGGCTCCTCTTTTACTAACAAGCTGAAGCGCGGATCAGTCAGGACAATAACGGACAGCATCGCGATGGTAACTAAGCAGGTTGCCAAAGCCCATCTGACCTTTTGCGTAAATGTTAAACTCAACTCTGGGGCCTTCTCATATCCTTCATTGTACTTTTCCTTTTGAATCCTTGCCCAAAGCTTAGCATTAAAATCTGCACTTGGCTCCAAGGCATCCATGTTGGACAACAACTCTTTCAATTTATCCATTTGATAAAATTCTTTTTTGCAAGTGAGACATTCTTTGATATGCTGACTCAGCTTATCCCTTTCATCAGAGGTCAAGTCTCCATCATGATATTTTGGAATAGAGGATTTAAGCTTTCGACACTTCATAATTCACCATAAGCTTTGGCTTTAACTTCTTCTGTAACATATTTCGCGCTCGGTTAACTCTGGATTTTATAGTCCCCAAGGGGACTTTCAATATATCTGACATCTCCTCATAGGAGAGCTGATTTACCTCTCTCATCACCAGAGCGGCTTTGTATTTGGTCGGTAATTTATTCATTGTATTTTCCAATAAGTTTTTCAAACCGGAATCTACTTGCTCATCTTCTCTACTATATATTCTATCATTCTGGATTATACTAAGTTCCAAAAATTTGAACCGGCTCCTCTTTTTTAATTCATTTTTTGTCAAATTCAGGGCAATGGTATAAACCCAGGTGGAAAAACAGAAATGAGGGTCGTAACTTTCTCTTTCCCGATAAACCCTCAAGAAGGTCTCCTGCAGGATATCCTCCGTCTCATTTCTATCATTTAGCATACGATAGATTAGGTTAAAGAGCTTTTTCTTATAACGATTGACCAGCTCCTCGAAGGCAGAGTCATCCCTTTGTCTGATCTTCTCCATCAGCTCTCTGTCAGTTACCGCCGCCTGAATCATAAGTTAGCCCCAAAAAGAGGCCTTCCCCTTGCTCATTTTATTTTTACAAGGATATGCTTCGTTAGTTGCATTTTTTAGGTTTCAATAACTATTACTACGTATGAAACGCGTGAAAGGTTTTATCAATTTGGATTGTGCCGGAAACAAAAAGGCGACTCCACAGGTCGCCTCAAATATTAACTATTATTAACAGGCCTTTCTACTTCTTTCCCGTTTTCCTCCTCAAAAGGTCCAAATCTTTGGAAACGTTATCCACCTTGCGGTTAAGGTTCATTACTACCAAAGCCAGAACCAACATTGCCAAAGCGATTATGGTAAATTGTAACTCAGGCATTTCTTTTATGTTATCGACCTTAAATCTTCAAATCTTAAATAAAAAAAGGGCGGTTCAACAAAACCGCCCCAATAAACAATATTTCTATCTTCTGTTAGAAATATTCCACGTAAACTATCCTCACTTCCCGTGACATAGTGATATCCCCGGGTTTGTTTCTCAAAACGTTCTTCAGGTCCAGCTCCAAGACCAATCTGTCCTGAAATATCCACTGAATCCCTAAGTTGAGGTATCCATATCCTCTGCCATAATACTGGTCTTTGCGGTTATCATTCAAAGCTAAGTCGTATTCCAGAGCCCCGGCGAGGTCTTCGGTGATTCTGACATCTCCGCCTAAATACAAATCCAGGCTCTTATCTTTATCTTCATTTTCTAAGCTATAATTACCACCGAAATGCAGACCCACTGGAACTTGCTCGAACACCAGGTAGTTTTTGCTTATCACCCCATAGAATCCTTTGGATTTGTTAGCGTATCTATCCAAAGAATCGTCATAAGCACCATATCCTTGCGAATCAAATCCGAGAGCGAAAGCGGGCATCATATAACTTTCATTGATGAGACGGTATTTCACTGCAAACTCTATTCTCGGATTCCAGTTGGGGTCTTTATCGCCAATAATCTCTTCTCCTCCATAGGACATACCCACATTCAATCTTTTCATTAGCCCAATTCCCAAGGCAATGTTCACCCCTCCATTGGGGAAAAACCGAACATCGAAATCGAAACTTCCTCGTGGAAGGAGCGCGGCCGTGGGGCAATCGACTAATTTGCGCGGAGAAAGAGTGGACAATCCGGATATCTTTGTAACTCTAGGTGAGGTAACATCATGCTTTTGCTCTTCAGGCGGAGGCTGATATTGAGCCAAGGAGCTACCAGCCATAATAAATATAAAAACTAAACAAAAAAGGATAACTTTCGTTTTCATTCTTTCCCCTCCGTTTTGGATTTGAACATAATCTAAACACCTCGAATGATTTAGTCAACAAAAAAGATGGGAAATAAGGAATTATCTAATCAGTTTTACTCGGAAATCGGTTATTATGTTTCATAAAAAATAAAGGGCGGCCCTTAAATAACCGCCTTTCATTTTCAATTTTTAATTTTTCTTTTTTAATTTCGAACTTATAGGGCTAACCCAGTGACATCTACCACCGAGAAAACTCAAGGAAAAGTAGTAAACCCACGTTGCCCCCAACGTGGGTCTAAAAAGCAAAGCAACCCCACCTTGAGGCAAGGTAGGTTTACTGGCCCAATTTTTAATTTTTCTTTTTTAATTTTGAATTTATTTTATTTCCACTCATCCCAAACAAAAACCTCCTCGAAATTTCTCCTCCCTCTGAATGACCCCTCAACTGCTGGATAACCCAGAGGTAGGATTTCGATTATTCTCACCCAATCCGGAATCCCCAAAACTTTTTTCACTTTCTCCTCCTCAAAAGCTCCAATCCAGCATGTTCCCAACCCTTCCTCCACTGCCACCAGAGTCATATGGTCCATTGAAATGGTAACGTCAATCGGACCTGCCAACTGCCCACAGGAGAGTTTGAAATCGGGTATTATGGCACAACCAACAATCACCACCGGTGCTTCGGCAATAAACATCTGATTGTGACAGGCTTTGGCAAGTTCTTTTCTTAATTTCGGGTCTTTGACCACGACATATTTCCAATCTTGAGCATTTTTGGCCGAAGGAGCTAAGCGTCCCGCTTCTAAAACTCTCTTCAGCTTTTCTTCCTCAATTGGCTTGTCCAGATATCCACGAATGCTTTTTCTTTTCTTGATTGCTTCAAAGACATTCATACTTGCCTCCGAAAAGTTAGTTTTGCCCTGCACCATTATGGTGCAGGGTTTGAGTTTTGAGTTTCGAGAATGTAGTGGTTTGATTTATCAAACATATTCTTGTCGAATAAATCCAACCACTACAAAAACAAATTTCTTTTTGGAGTGTGAACCTTTAGGTCCACTAAAAACGATAAAGCTAAAGCTTTATACTCCAAAAAATTGGTTTGAGTGTTGCGTCAGGAGCTATTCCTGTGTGAATATATAGTAAACGCATTAAATGTTGTTACACATTAGGGCAAAATGCAATCTATTTTAAAATCCCCCTCCCTTCGACTTTGCTCAGGCCTTCGGCTCTGCACTTCGTCCTGAGCCTCAGTGTCGAAGGAAGGCTCAGGCTCGAAGAGATGGTGAGGACATTCGGCTGAGCGGTTCGACCGTCCTGAGCGGCTCACCGTCGAAGGACTCAGTCGAAGCCCATATCGAACCATCAAATCCCCCTTTTTC
>DASWLN010000059.1:0-2919 GCA_036396115.1 Candidatus Zixiibacteriota bacterium | reverse complement strand
ATCAGAAGCAAAATCCTCTTCACTCCTGGATTGAAAACATCCAAAACCAATTTGTATTTGAATCCCAATTTAAACAACGTAGGGACTTGAATGAGAAGCTGACCTAATCCTCCCAAAAGCGCCCCAATTGCCATTCCGATAATGGGTGGATGAAAAAATGGACAGATGAAAAACCCGGAGAGTCTCATCCCTAAATTTAGCATCACTGGAGCAACAGCTGGAATGCCGAATTTTCCAAGAGAGTTTAAGACTCCCATACAGACCGCAGCCAGAGCTATCAAGAGTAAAAAGGGGAACATTATTCTGGTCAAGAGCGTGGTCAGGTCTTGCTTTCCAGCAAGTTTCTCAAATCCCGGAGCAATCACTTTGACAATGTAAGGCGCAAAAACTATGCCAAGGATTATAATGATGCTGAGCGTTATTAGAAGTAGATTGATGACTAATGAGGCGAGCCGGAAAGCATCTTCTTTGCTTTTATTGGTCAAATGTTCAGTGAAAGTCGGAATGAAGGCGGAAGAGAGTGCCCCTTCCGCAAAAAGGTCGCGCAGAAGATTGGGAATGCGAAAAGCGGCAACAAAAGCATCCGTGGCAAATCCCGCCCCAAAAAGATAAGCGAATACCTGCTCCCGTATTAGGCCAAAAATACGTGAAGCGAAAGTGGCAACTGAAACAATGCCGGTTGATTTGGCAATTTTATCCGAATTAGACATAATCTTTATTCCACATTATCGTTCCAATTGTCATTGCGAGCTCCTACGAAGAATAAAGCAACTTTATTTGCCGTTGTCATTGCGAGCCCGTAGGGCGAAGCAATCTCAAGAGCAATCGTCATCCTGACCCCGCCTTGACGGGGGAAGGATCTCATCCTACAGGAGATCCCTCACGGAGCCTGCCCTGTCTTCGACCCTGAGGCTCAGACCCGAAGGGAGTGAAACGAACGGGTTCGGGATGACCCATTTGGGTCAGATTGCTTTGTCGTCTCGCCCTTGGCTGGACTCCTCGCAATGACGCACCAAACAACCATCCCCTGACCATCTTGGATTTTGCAACATCCTCTCCTTTCTAAGGAGAGGGTTAGGGTGAGGTTCTCGAAACTCAAAACTGCAAACTCGAAACTGATTTATTGTTTGACAAAAATTTCTATGGTATTATATTTATTTCCACACAAAATCAAAGAACAATTTTCACAAAAAGGAGATAAGTTGCCTAAAACCTTGTTTGCCAAGAAAAGAGTCAGGCAAAGTCTGAAAAAAAAGATATACAATCAACAAGCGAAAGCCAAAATAAAAAGTTTAGCCAAGAAAGTGGAGAGATCAGCCGACTGGAACGAAGCCATAGAAAATCTCAAATTGGCGACCGAAGCACTGGACAAAGCTGCACGGCTAAGAGTTATTCACAAAAACAAAGCCAGTCGCACCAAATCTCAACTGGCAAAATTGGCTAATTCCAAGAAGAAACAAGGTTAGGAATTATTCTATTTGCTCAGGTCCTCTGGCAGGTAGGTTCTCTGTAATCCAATTAGCGATCTGTTTATTCAGCTCCGGCATCTTCAAAAGCAGCTCATTTCCGTGTTCCCTTCCCTGCACCAGCTTAACCTCTTTCTTGGATAGTTGCATGGCGGAATAGAGCCTTTGACAACTGGACAAGGAATAACTGTCTTCTCGGTTGGAAATTAAAAGGACGCTTACCTCTTTCAACCTTCCAGCTGCGTTCTCGGTCATGAGATCCTGATAGTTTAAACCCGGAGAGATTAAAACCATAGTTTTGATTTTTGGATTTCCCACAGCCGCTATCAACCCTGCATTTGCTCCGATGCTCGCACCAATTATTCCCACTCTCTCCAAATCCACTCTTCCCATATAACTCTTCAGGGCATCTAAAGCTGAGTTCACGTCCAAAGGCAAAAGTCTAAGATTCACCTCCTCCGGATTAAGATAAGTTATGGTCTTCTCTCCTCTTTTGGTGCTCTTCCCATGTCCCCGAAGGTCTAAATTCAAAACTGCATAACCCTTATCCGTCAAAAGTGGCACAAGGCCTTCCCAGTCTTTGGAGCTATGAGAGAACATATGCAAAAGGATAACCAAGGGGGGAAGTTTTTCATTGGAGGAAGGAATACATAGCTTCCCCTCTAGTTTGGTGCTATCTACCGCATAGAAAAAGAACTCTTCGCGGGTGATCTTCTCACTCGTACAGTTCCAACCCAGAGAAAGGCACAAAGCCAGAGAAGTAAATATCAATAAGTATATACTCTTGTTCATTTGACTACACTGTTGTTTTGCTTTCAGAAGAATCGCGTACTTTGAGTTCACAGAAGTGAGCACGGCTCGCAAGCTCCCGAAGGAGAATAAAGCTATTCTCTTGACATGAATAAGTCAGCGGTGAGAGGGCTTTTTCTGACAAAATCTCCTATCTTATAATAAGGCCTGAGCAATTCCTCTTGTCAAGGGTTTTTATACGAACTCGCTGTGGTTGCCACATTTGTGCGATAGATTAAATATTCCCGTGGATGCAAGAGCTTATCTTGTCCCATACGGGCTTAATTGCTTCGGCTCTAAAACTTCTCTCTTTCCTAAGAAAAGAGGGGCTTGAGGTTCTCAAAACTGCTTTGCCTCAACCCTAAACTTCCCCATCTTCTCTTTTACCAACTTCACAAACTCCTGTGGCTCCTCTACCTGAAAATCACAAGTCTTACCATTATTCAAACTTATGCTTACCATAAAATCTTTGTCATTCTTGACGATTTTATCTACATTCGTTTTCAAAATGCATTTTGCCAGGTTAAGTAGTGTCTCCGAACCTGAATCTGGCGCAAAAGCTGTTTTACCGGAATAAACCAGCTCCACCTCCCTCATCTGATAGTAAGGTATCCTTTTTCGCATAATCCCCCAAAAACCCTTAATCAAGACAATCTCATCATAG
>DASWLN010000058.1:0-7334 GCA_036396115.1 Candidatus Zixiibacteriota bacterium | reverse complement strand
CGTCCTGAGCGGCTCACCGTCGAAGGACTCAGTCGAAGCCCATATCGAACCATCAAATCCCCCTTTTTCAAAGGGGGAGACCTCTTTTTTCCCCTCTTTGGAAAAGAGGGGCGAGGGGAGATTTATTGAACGTAAATCAATGCGTTTGTATTAGTTTATTTTTGTTGATTAAAGATAGGTAAGAAAGATTTTAAAATCAAGTCAAAAACTTCTCCAGGAAGAACCTTGACCATTTATACATATCCTCGGATTCCTTCTGGTCGAATTGGTCAGATTCTCCTTGCAGCGTTTTCCCCTGAAGGTCTGCCCAATATATCATCCTCTTGTAAATCAGGGAATTGTAATTCTCTAGCTCAGCTTGATACAATCTCTCGTTCAAGGCGAGGATATTTTCCTGGCTATTGAAATATATTTCATTTTTCATACAAAGTCTTCTCAAGACACCATGCAATACCGTTCCCATCAAAAGAACCGCTAAGCTTTTTTGTTTTTTCCCCAAGAGGAAATAAGCCTAGAAAAGCGCATCATCGTAAATCTCGGCCGCTATGTAGAAATCACGACGAATTAGAAGCCCTTTTTTCAAATCCTCCCTTAGGGCATACAGTATTCCTAAGCCGAAATTCAGGCAGGATAGGCGGCCAATATCCCTTTCCAGATTCTTGAAACTGCGATTGTAACTATCCTTTTCTCCAACCACACGGGAGATTAAACCGAGACAGCCGGAAAACCATTTCTGGGATGCGATGGTATCGACAGTGTAATCCCCCAACATCGCCTTCTTGGTCCTTTCCACCTCAATAGCTATCTCAATCAACTCATTCGGTCTTTCCTCTATTTTCTTATCGAAAGCAGAGGGATTGTCTTTTTTTCTACAGTTTTTTCCAACCTACAAACACCTCTTTTAGATATTCTTCGATTTTCTGGATAACTTTATTCATGTAAAGCTTGGCTTTCTTGACGTCGAAATCCGGCTCTCCCTCCCCTTCCTTGTAAAGAAGAATCGGCTGTGGAGAAGGAAGAACGGAAAGCCCTTTTCGAGAAACGTAATTCAAGCTCTTCTTATAATTTTTCCTATGAACATAATCTTCATTTATAACTAAAACTGCTGCGGTTTCATCTAAAGCAGCGTGTCCACCAGTCTGGCCATAAATCTCTTGCACGGCATCTTCGCACAAAACCCACCAATGAACCACTGCGACCTTGACTTTTCTTTCCTGATTAACTTTCAAAGCCGCATTTTTAAGCTCATCCATCTGCCCGCCATGCCCGTTTATTATCACTATCTTCCTAAATTGTTTATCAGCAAAAGAGAATAGAATTTCAGTCACGTATTTTTCAAAGGTTTCAGACGAAACCGTCAGGGAGCCGGGAAAACCATACATACTGCGGGTTATGCCATAATGAATAGGTGGAGCAATTATGGCATTAAATTTATCCGCTATCTGTTCGGCGATATACAAAGGGATAAGGGTATCGGTGGATAGACTTATTACCCCGTGCGCCTCCACTGTGCCAATCGGCAAAATCACGGTATCCATCTTCTTGGGGATTAATTTGCCAAATTCAATCCAATCGAGCTGTTCAAGTTTTACGGGCATGCAATTCTCCTTTCATTTATTATATGTAGGGGCGGACCCCCACGTCCACCCGCATTTCATAATTTCGAATTCGGATAGGCCTTTGGACCTATCCCTACGTTATACTCTGCTTTGGTTATACTTGACTACTTATACTCCAAAACGTAAACCGTCGTTTCCTTAGGTAGTTTATCTTTCTCGAAGGTGACCGTATTCTTACCCACGTTTACCACGTTTTTCTTGTTGGACGTAAACTCGCTTACCTTGACAATGGGAAAGTTCTCCCCCATCACTTCGGTCTTGTAATGCATCGGGATTACAACTTTCGGTTTCAATTGAGAGATTATTGAATCTGCCTCCTTTGGGCTGATAGTGTAATATCCTCCTACTGGAATAAAAAGAATGCCAACTGCACCAATCTTGGCAACTTGCTCAGAACTTAATATATGACCCAAATCTCCTAAGTGGGCTATTTTAATTCCCTCCATTGACCAGACGAAGATGTTATTCTTGCCACGTTTGGAGCCACCTGCTTCATCGTGCGAAGTCTCCACTGCGCTGAAATCAAGCCCCTTGATATTTCCCTTCCCTCTCAGTACTTGTGGGTTCCCCTTGATGCAGGAGACGTTATTATGGTCAAAATGCTCGTGACTGACGGTGATGACATCTGAATCGCAACTTGGCACAGGGTATCCCACACTTTTGTCAAAAGGGTCGGTGACCACTGAAAGCTTATCAGTTGAAACCTTAAAACAGCTATGCCCAAACCATTGGAAAGTAACTTGACTGCTCACTTAACCTCCTTTGTTTTCCTTAATTTAATCATTTTAAAACCTTTTTCAACTTTTTTCAAGAAAAATCTTGACTTTGTGATTGGCTTATTTATTTTGATATCAAATTTGGTTTAAGGGAAGGCAGTGAAAATTTGCCACAGCCCCGCTACTGTAAGTGGCTACGAGGGCTTGCTAAACCACTGTCCCGTCTTTAGGCGGGATGGGAAGGAAAGCCCAAGGCACGATGCCACAAGTCAGGAGACCTGCCAAATTGAGAATAATGTCTTTTGACCTTCGAGGCCAAGGTTAAAACACAATTTTGCCCAGTTCGAAGGTGGCACGAATTCTGTGTCTTGAGACTGGGTTTTTTGTTGGGTTGAATTTTGAAGTTGTAGGGGTCGGATTTATCCGACCCAAAAATCAACGGGTTCGATGAATCGAACCCCTACAAGTTCTTAAACTTCTAAACTGTTAAACTGTCTTTTTATCCCCACTCCTTTCAAAGGAGAGGGTTAGGGTGAGGTTCCCAAAACTCAAAACTCAAACCCTGCACCATAATGGTGCGGGGCAAAACTGCTTTATCGGAGGTAGGTATGCATAAGATGTTTCTTCTTGTTATATTCTTATTGAGCTTTTCCTATTGCCTGGCTGAGGAGACCAAGAACAAGGATAATTTGCCCATTTATTATCTCGAGCCGGTGATTGTGACCGCCACCCGCTATCCTCTGGACCTGTCCCGAATTCCCAATCACACTTCATTTTTGACTAAAAATGAAATACAAAAAAGAAATCTTCTGAACTTGGGCGATGCCCTGAAAAACTTAGCTGGTCTGGATTTCAGGACAAATGGAGTTTTAGGACAGAACTCCACCATCAGTTTCAGAGGCTCATTTACCTCTCAGGTTTTAGTGCTGCAGGATGGCAGAGCATTAAATTCCTTAACTTATGGGAATTTCAACCTGAGCGACTTTTCAGTGGAGAACGTTGAACGGCTGGAAATCGTAAGGGGACCCCTGTCCAGCTTATATGGAGCAAATGCTTTGGGTGGAGTAGTCAATATCATCACCAAGGATAAAATGGAAAATATCTTTTCCAGTAGTCTAACTTTCGGGGATTTTAATACCCAAATTTACTCTTTTGATGTTTCGCCCAAGTTGAACGATTTTTCATTTCTTTTCGGAGTCCAGAGAAAATCAACGGATGGAGATAGAGAGAATTCAGATTTTTATTCCTTTTCAACCAACAGCAAACTGACCTATCACCCGTCTGACAGATTCAATTCTCATCTTTTAGTTGTAACCCAGAAGGACACAATCGGTATTCCTGGCGTGATTCCTGATCCGAACAAGGTTCCTCCCTATGGAGATAAAGATGTTTATTCTCTATATGATAAACAAAGTGACTTCAATTGGTCAGCTGATTTAAGCTCAGATATTGTCTTCAGGGAAAAAGATATGCTCTCTGGCAAGATTTATCTTGATAGAAGAAAGTTGAATTATCATACCCTTTACGATATGTGGGATTCTTATTATAACACCGTGAAGATAGTTGAAGATGACAGATATATCACCACAACTTACGGTGGATTTATGCAGTATCTTTACAACCTGAAACCGGAGAAGGAGGATAAGTTAAGCTTTGGACTTGATTTTCACCAGGACCGACTCAAAACCACACAGAATCTGGACTATCAGCCATCAGGCTTAACCGATTTAATGGACACAATTATAGCATACAATCCCAAAACCGAAAACTTTGCCTGCTGGGGAAACTTGAATATAGATTTCAAAGATATAATGACTTACCAACTCGGAGCAAGGTATGACCACCACTCCTTATATTCTGGAAACGTCAGTCCAAACTTCGGTTTGATTTTTCATCTGAATGAGAATGGTCAAATCAAATTCTCTTACGGTCAGGCTTTCCGAGCTCCCACTTTCAATGACCTATATTGGCCTCAAGGCGGTAATAAAAATCTGAAACCGGAAAAGGGTGAAAGTTACGAAGTCTCCTTGTACCTGAATAATAAGGATAATTTCTTTGACCTCACTTTCTTTAGTCGTCAGGTTAAGGATTTAATCACCTGGGCTCCTCTTGGAGAAAACAACCTCTGGCAACCTTTTAATCTGGATAAATACGAAGCCTGGGGAATTGAGGCGGATGCCAAGATAAGTCTATCTAAGTATCTTAAGTTGAATCATAATTGGACTCTTAATTTGGGAGAAGAGACCAAACAACTTTTGGTTTATTCATATTACGATTACGGAACTGGCAAGATATCCCAGCGCTTCGAGGAAACCAAAAGAGATGCCGCTTTCACTCCAAAACTAATTATCAACCTGGGCTTGGAAGTGAGCACGAAATTTGGATTGGAAGCAAGTTTGGATCTGAATCACCTTTACAAGAGAATTAATTATTATGCTGACTATTCAGACTATCCAAATATAAATTATGAGAAAAAAACCATACCTGCCAGCACAAATCTGGATTTTAGCTTAAATCAAAAGATGACAAGTAAAGTTTATCTCTTCGCAAAAGTCTGTAATCTTTTTGACCAGAAAAATCCTACGAGATTCGGAAATAGTCTATACGATAAGGATTACCCCAATCCCGGAAGAAGAATGAATGGGGGGGTGAGAATTGAAATTTGATTAACATATCAAATCCCTGATAACAATTTTGCATCAAGCAGGGTAGGGAACGGCTGCGCCGTTCCCGAAAACGTAATGGCAGCAGCCATTACTTACCCAGTTCCTCTCCTTTTCAAGGAGTGGGAGAGGGTTTGATAAATCAAACCCCTACGAGAAACAAAACCAATTGTAGGGGTCGGATTCTCTGGCCACGGAGGTCGAGCGGGAAGAGACGGGCAGGCATCCGACCCTGCCTTTGGCTTAGAATAATTTAAAATTATAATTGGGTAGCCCACGGGCATCCGCCACTGGACTAAATAAAAAAATCAAAGGGCGACCCATTTGGGCCGCCCTTTTAGTTGGGAGTGGTGGAGGGGGGATGTCCCGCCCGATGGCGGGATGTCCCGCCTAATGGCGGGACGCACCACTCCCGCTTACCATAACAAAGAAGTGTCTTGGGAATGGGTTTCCTGTCGCTTTTTACCATCCGCTTTAACTTCTCCTGTCAGAAACAAGCAATTTGTATGCCAAAGGGGTTTTTGCATTAGATATTAGAGGTAAAGCATCCTCTTCTTTGAATCAAAAAATATCTCCCCTATCTTATTATCATAAAATCCATTACATAGACGATATATTTTGTGCTAAAATTGTGGATCACAGGTCAGGGAGTTTTCCTTTTTTTAGTTGTTCCGATGTGCAATCCACTTCACAATTTATGCAATCTCTTAAACTAACCATTCGTAATGACATTATGCTGGTGTATTGAATAACTGTTTCTTCTTTACAAAGAAAATACGCTATGATATATTAAACTATCCAAAAGGAAAGAACATGCCAAAATATCATATGAACAAAAAGGAACGAGAGATAACCAATCGAAATGTACTGATGAAGATACTGAAACAAGGAAAATATGTTACTATCTCTATGTGTCGGGACAATGAGCCATACATAGTGACATTGAGCTACGGGTACGACCAAGTAAAAAACGCCCTCTATTTTCACTGTGCAACCAAAGGTTTGAAGCTCGATTTTGTGAAATTCAATCCCAATGTATGTGCCACAATAATAGAAGACAAAGGATATAAAATGGGCGATTGTTCTCATGCATATCGCTCCGTTGTCTTTTGGGGAAAGATACATTTAATAAAAAACCTAAAAGAGAAAAAATATGGGATGGATGTGCTTCTGAATCATTTAGAAGATAATCCCAAAAAACTCAAACAGAGAAATCTCAAGTCCGAAGAGGCATACCGTAAAGTGGGAATTTTAAGATTGGATATAGAAGAAATGAAGGGGAAACAGGGATAGAAGTCAGGCAGACTGAAATGACCAAAACTGATTTATCTTTTCAAATACAAACTGCCTTACTCAAAAAAGGAGCTTCTTTGGTTGGTTTTGCCGATTTGGGTGATTTACTACCCGCCGTCCGCCATTCCAAAAGATTTGCCATCTCAATCGCAGTGGCTTTGGATAAATCCGCAGTTGCAGATATTAAAAACGGCCCAACCAAGGAGTATCATTCCGAATATAAAAAGGTAAACGTTTTGTTATCGAATTTGGCGAAATATGCTGCCGAGATGATAAAAGACTTGGGATATGAAGCCATACCAAAAGAGCCAACCGGTGTGGGCATTGACCAGAAAACCCAAACCACAATCCTTCCGCATAAAACAGTTGCCACCAAAGCCGGACTGGGATGGATAGGAAAATGTGCTTTGCTAGTGACTGGAAAATATGGCTCTGCTGTTCGTTTAACTACAGTTTTAACTGACGCCTTACTAGAGACCCCAACCCCAATACTCGAGTCACAATGTGGTGATTGCACAATTTGTGTGGACAGCTGTCCGGGAAATGCACCACGAGGGAAAAATTGGAATTCAGACTTACATCGCAATTTGTTCTTTGATGTTTTCGCTTGCGAGAAAACAGCAAGAAAGCAAGGTATCACCAAAGTGGGAATTGATGATACGATTTGTGGAATATGCATTGCGGTTTGCCCCTGGACCATAAGATATACTCAGGACTAAGAGGGAATATGAATCGTCGTTGGTTCGGAAATTCCAATTCTTGCTCAAACTGAATGAATGAGATACTGAAAAAACCTTTCTGCAGGGCTGGGAGCCCTGCCTACGGTGTGAATCAGAATGGTTCACACCTACGGGAATACACGAATTCTGTCCTTCGACCTTGCTCAGGACGGTGAGGACATTCGGCTGAGCGGTTCGACCGTCCTGAGTGGCTCACCGTCGAAGGACTCAGTCGAAGCCCTTGTCGAACCGTATCTTGAGATAAATTATTGATTTTTCGTAGGTCGGGCACCTTGCCCGACCACTCTGCCGAACTTTTTCAGC
>DASWLN010000057.1:0-3955 GCA_036396115.1 Candidatus Zixiibacteriota bacterium | reverse complement strand
CTGGAGGTGGTAAGTGAAAAGGACCCAGCCAATCTTCCTTGGAGGAAATTAGGTGTTGATATCGTAGTTGAGTCAACCGGCAAATTCACGGATATGGAAGGAGCTTCGAAGCACATAACAGCCGGAGCCAAGAAAGTCTTGATTTCCGCCCCCGGAAAAAAGGTGGATGCCACCATCGTTTTGGGAGTGAATGAAGAGATTTATGATTCCAAAAAGCACAATGTCATCTCCATCGGCTCTTGCACCACCAACTGCCTCGGTCCCGTGGCGAAAGTCTTAAATGACAATTTCAAGATAGAAAAAGGTTTTATGACCACAATACACGCTTACACCAATGACCAAAAAATATTAGATTTGCCGCATAAAGACCTGAGAAGGGCAAGGGCAGCCGCTGTCTCAATAATACCCACGACAACCGGAGCAGCCAAGGCAATTTCCTTGGTTCTGCCTGAGCTGGAAGGAAAGATGGATGGAATAGCTATTCGGGTTCCAGTGGCAGATGCGTCTTTAGTTGACTTAGCCTGTATCCTTTCGAAAGAAGTAACAGTTGAGCAGATCAATGGGGCTTTCAGAAAAGCAGCAAGAAACAGCAAACTTTCCAAGTATTTGGAATATTGCGAAGACCCGATTGTTTCGGTTGACGTCATCGGCAACCATCACTCCGCCGTATTTGATAGCCTCTCCACCTTTGCCAAAGGTAACTTTATGAAGGTGTTTGCCTGGTATGATAACGAGTGGGGTTATTCCTGCAGAATGGTGGATATGCTCGGTATGATGATGTAGTTTTGGTTTAAGTATGTAGATGATTTAACAGCGAACAGCGAACTGTGAATTATGAACAATGGAAGTTAACCTATGACAATTACTTAAGGTAAATATCTAAAGTAATACTTCAAACATTGAAGAACATTTTCGGAGGGGGATATGAACAAATTAAGCATTGAGGATTTAAGTCTAAAAGATAAGAAGGTTCTGATGAGGGTGGACTTCAATGTTCCTCTGAAGAATGGGGAGGTAACAGATGACACGAGGATTGTGGAATCTTTGCCTTCAATAAAAAAGGTTCTAAAAGAAGGTGGGAGGCTTATCCTGATGTCTCATTTGGGCAGACCCAAGGGAAAACCCAATAGCGAGATGAGCCTGAAGCCAGTAGCCAAAAGATTAGAGAAACTTTTAAACAAGCCAGTCAAGTTTGTAAATGATTGTATAGGGCCAGAGGTTGAAAAGACGGTTTCAGAGCTGAAATCAGGTGAGTGTCTATTATTAGAGAACCTGAGGTTTTACGCACAGGAAGAAGAAAATGACCCTGAATTTGCTGGGAAATTAGCTAAGCTGGGGGAAATATACATCAATGATGCTTTTGGCACAGCACATCGTGCCCACGCCTCAACTGAAGGGGTTACAAAGTATTTCAAACAGTGTGCAGCTGGTTATTTGATGCAGAAAGAACTCAAGTATCTGGGAATGGCATTGTCGAATCCATCCCGTCCTTTTGTTGCCATATTAGGTGGTGCTAAGATCTCCGGCAAGATAGATGTGATAAGCAGTTTAATGGATAAAGTAAATACCCTCCTAATTGGTGGTGGAATGGTCTTCACGTTTTACAAAGCTTTGGGTTTTGGAATAGGAAACTCCTTGGTTGAAGAGGATAAGATAAGTTTAGCAAAAGAGATTTTGGATAAGGCGAAGAAAAAAGGTTTGGACATAGTCTTGCCGGAGGACATCGTTATAGCCAAGGAAGTGGATGAGAAATCAGAAGTCAAGATTGTGGATAAGGATAAAATTGAATCGGGATGGAAAGGGTTGGACATTGGTCCAAAGACGATTACCCTTTTTGCCAAGAAGTTGGAAAATGCTAAGACGGTTGTATGGAATGGGCCAATGGGAGTATTTGAGATAGAAAGGTTTTCCAAGGGAACAATAGAGATAGCCAAGGTTTTGGCTAAAATCACTCGTAAGGGTGCTACCACTATCGTAGGCGGCGGCGATTCAGCTTCCGCCATTGCCAAGGCAGGTGTGGAAAAAGAGATATCGCATATCTCCACAGGCGGAGGCGCTTCGCTTGAGTTCCTGGAAGGAAAAACCCTACCCGGTGTGGCAGCTTTAACTGATAAATAAATACAAAATGCGAATTCGCATAATAGCTGGCAATTGGAAGATGTATAAGAGCAGTGAGGAAGCAAGGATTCTAGCTTCGGACTTGAAGAATAGATTTGCCAAAGTAAGTGGAGTAAAAATAGTTGTGTGTCCGCCTTTCACTGCATTGCCAACAATCTATACCGTTATCAAAAATTCCAATTTGCAACTGGGCGCTCAAAATATGCACTGGGAAAAGGAAGGTGCTTTCACAGGGGAGGTTTCAGCAGAAATGCTTTTGGCGGTTGGGTGCAGATACGTCATCCTAGGACATTCCGAAAGGAGAACATATTTCAGTGAAGATAACCAGATGATAAACAAAAAAGTCAAATCCGCAGTAAAGTCCGGGCTTGTTCCTATAATCTGCGTGGGAGAGAAATTGGAAGAAAGAGAAAAAGGAAAAACTAAAGATGTGGTTGAAGAGCACGTAATTGGTGCCTTTCAAGGTCTATCCAAAGAAAATGCCACCAAGACAGTTATTGCCTATGAGCCGGTATGGGCAATTGGAACCGGGAAAACCGCAAGTCCAAAGCAGGCAAATGAGGTACATATTTTCATTCGTCAGCTTCTATCTGAAACATATGACCAGAAAACAGCCGACAATATTGATATCCTTTATGGCGGTTCAGTTAAGCCGGAAAATGCCGAGGAGCTCTTGGCTCAGTCGGACATTGACGGAGCTTTAGTGGGTGGGGCAAGTTTGGATGCGGATTCTTTCGAGAAAATAGTTAATAGCATATCATAGGAGGTTAACTTGTTTGGTTTAATGCTTACTCTGCATGTGATTATCTGCGTTGCTCTAATCATTACGATATTGCTTCAATCCAGCAAAGGGGAGGGGTTAGCTGGAGCTTTCGGTGGAAGCGGCATAACCGGGGCAGTTTTTGGAGGAAGGGGAGCAGCCACTTTTCTTTCGAAGGCTACTACAGTCTTAGCCATCGCCTTTTTTGTCAGTTCCTTAGGGTTGAGTTTTCTGGTCTCGAGCATAAGAAGAACCACACCCGAAGGAGCTATCCAAAAGCAAGCACGCGAAGAGAGGGCTCAACCGGGAAGTGGTCCAGCCACAAACGTTCCCGGAACGAATGAAGAGCAAGGAACAAAGACTCCGGTGTTTCCAGAAGAAGGTAAATAATCTTTTTGCGGAAGTGGTGGAACTGGCAGACACACCATCTTGAGGGGGTGGCGGCGCAAGCCATGCGGGTTCAAGTCCCGCCTTCCGCAGGAAATCAGTTTACCCTGCACCAGAACGGTGCAGGGTTTAACAGTTTACAAGTTTAAAATCTTTTTGTTCTGTCAGGAGCTACTCCTGACGTAACTGGAAATACACCTTAATACCGAAGGGGGCTAGTATGGTTAGCCATAAACTTCTTCTCCACTTGTGCCTTATTCTAATTACAACTTTCATTTTTGTCACCTTTTCTCTTCCTATTACGCTTTGGGCAAGCGTTGAGCTTGGTAAAATACTCACTTTTACTCAGAGCGATTTTGCTTATAGGAATTCTCGCTCCAATCTATTCTCTCTATCTTCAGATAATAATAGCCCAAGGTCCAACCATCTTCTTGTTTCTAAATCGAAGAGCACTGCCTTGAGGTGGTCTTTGGGAGCAACTCTCGTGGCTCCAGTGATTGGCGGATCATTTCTGTTGAAGGGGATATCGGGAAGTGAAATCAAAGCAGGGGCAGTTGTTGGGATTGTTGTCGGCTCGCTCGGTTTAGTATTTGGTCCCTCAACTGGACATTTTTATGCTCACGAATATGGACGAGCATGGACGGGTATTGGTCTAAGAACACTTTCAGGTGTCATTATAATGGCGGGTGC
>DASWLN010000056.1:0-1549 GCA_036396115.1 Candidatus Zixiibacteriota bacterium | reverse complement strand
CCATTATAGAGACAAGCCATCCGCCAAAAATATCACCAGCAGGATTCGTGTCTCGCGGCATGGCGATCATACGAAGCGTAAGTTGTTCAATAGGGGGAGGGGTTTCGGTCATCTATCAATCTCCTTTATAAAGAGTATAGGTGAAAAGAGGCTAAATTCAAATTCCTCTTAACACCTGACATATTTTATATGAAACCAGAGTTTGGGGATTTTTGTTAGGGAAAGAGCGGCATTGAGAATGAACCTAAGACCCCGCTTAAAGAAAGAAGTCAAAGATCTTTTCTCTTTTTTTTAGAATTTACGTGAGCTTCTCGAGGCATCATACCTGTTGACACAGCCCAATAAAGAGCAATAGTCAGAACCAACAAAAGTCGTTCAATACGATCTACTTGTTTCAGTTGAGTTTTTGTTACCGAAAAACCTCTTGTTTTTAAATCAGAAAACAGGGCCTCAATCCCCCACCGCAACCCATAATCCAAGGTGCGTGCCTCAGATGGTTTATCATCCATAGCAATATACCAGGCTTCTGGATGTCCTGACTCGTGCAGAATGCCAACATTAATTAAAGGACCCTTTTCGCCTAATCGAACATTCTCAAGCCCCTTTAAGTCTAGCTTTTTTGCTTCATGAGGGTTCATAACCCATCCTTCTTGATGAAAGAGATTGAGATTGCCCTTCAACCTTATGCGATACTTCCACCCTAAGCGTTGGCATAAAGATATAAGGGCCGCTGTGCCATAAAAACGGTCTGCAGCCAACATAACTTCAATACCTTTGGGGATTATATCGTAGACCGCTTTTAATAAAGGCTCTTGTTCATCATAGCCCATCTCTCCCTCTGTTTTCTTAACTCTCCATGCAACAGGAATTGCTCGTTCCCCAAGTCTTAAAGAAACCATGAGACACTCAAAACCATTGCCAATTTTGCTTTGATCCAGCATCAAAATAGCTGTTTGGTTATTCGAGGTAAGTGCATATAAAATCTCAGGCACAAACCCCTTCATAACCTCTATAGGCTTGATCTTTGGGTTTGAAAGCCAGCGGCTGATATAACGATAACTTTCTTCTGAACTTTTGACTGAACGCGGAAGGATATTCGCTAACTCTGATGTATTGACTGACCGACAACTTAAAACACTTGCGGCTATATCTGCTAAGCCAATCCTTTGTGGCTTGCTTAGGCCAGTCTCACGGCCCTCGAGATCATCAGCTATAATTTCCGCTATATGCCATACACCACCACTTTGCTTCCTCATGGAATCCTCCTCTTTTTGGGAGAATTCCTATCATAGTTTGAGCTTTATAAAAATATGTCAGGTGTTAAGCAAATTCCTTAATGGCCCTTTACCAATGGAAATACTTAAATTATGGTAAGGACAGAAAATGGAGCCTGAATATGTCAGATTTTTTTAGAGAGCTTGAAGAAGACATCCGTGAAGAACGGATGTTTGTTTTATGGCAGAAATATGGAAACTATGTCATTGCGCTGGCGGTGGCTATTGTTTTAGGAACCGCTGGTTATACCCTTTGGAATTATTGGAAACACAAA
>DASWLN010000055.1:0-1897 GCA_036396115.1 Candidatus Zixiibacteriota bacterium | reverse complement strand
TGATTCTCACCCTCTCTCCGCCTTTGGGCGGGATTTTCAACTTAGTCCTCCCCCTCAAGGGGGAGGAGATTTTTTGGATTCCCACCTTTTGGGCGGGATTGTTAGCTTGACCGAGGTTTTTCGAAGACCTCGGTTTTTTGTGAAAAATACCTTGATTTATGAAACAGTTACCAATATCTTTTTTGGATGAAGTGAATCGGTAAACTGTTCAGTAGAGGGAGAAGGAATATGAGCACAAAGAGGATTTCAACTATGCTGAGTTTAGGATTAGTCATCTGGATGAATTCTTCTGTTTTGGCTCAACAGTCTGGCACGAAGGATTCTTATCTGGATATCGTTTCCAATCCGAGCGGCGCTACGGTACGTTTAAAGGGAGACTATGACCTGATTGTGACAGCACCCTGTGGGATAAACCAGGAGCTAAGCGGGGAATATAACATCAAGGCTTTCAAAAGAGGATATGAGAGTTGGAGTTCAAGAGTTTGGTTCAACCAGGGCAATCCACATCAGCTTACTATTGACCTTAAGTCTAAGAACAGGCTCAAAGCAGGTTTGCGCTCAGCGCTGATTCCCGGGTGGGGACAGTTCTATTGCGAGGAGAAAGGGAAAAGTTTCATTATGGGGATATCGACTCTGGGTGGAGTGGTGGCTTTTGTGCTTGCGGACAACGATTATTCCAACAAGTATGACGATTATGTTTGGGCTAGAAATCGGTTTGATAGTAATAAAGAAGCCGAGAAGTGGGAAGAATATAAGCAACTGCTGGATGAGAAGCAAAGGGAAGCGTACGATGCTGAGAATCTGAGGAGAGCTACCTTAGGAATAGCAATCGGAATCTGGGCTTACAACGTTCTGGATGCAGTCTTATTCTTTCCCTATAACGAAGAAGAAACCTTAGCTACTAAAGAGAGCAAGGTAGCTTTAGAACTGAACCAAGGCACGCCAAGTTTGGTTTTCACCAAGAAATTTTAGTTGATTTCCGGAGGAGATAATGCACAAAAAAATTAAGACAACGATAATTCTTGCTTTACTCATTTCGATGTGCCTCCTGGGTTGTAGCAGGAAAATTAAAAATCCGGTTAGCGACTACGGAGAAATGGAAGCTCCACCTACTCCCCAGAGTGTCATCGTTCTGGTGGGAGACAGTAAGGTGGAACTGAATTGGGAGGTTAGCGATTCATCCAAAGTCGAAAGATTCAAGATTTACCGCTCAGATACGAGCTCTATTACGCCCTTTCTTATTGACTCTTGTTTTGGTTTCAGTTATGTCAGTCGTGGACTTAAAAATGGAAAGGAATACTTCTATCAGGTCTCCGCAGTGGATTCAAATGGCTTTGAGGGATACAGATCCGAGACAGTTTCAGCTACGCCGAATCTTTTTTCCGTGGTCATAAATAACGGTCAAAAAGTGACAAGCAGCCGGGATGTGACTTTGAGCTTAGCGGCGCCCAGCGGGACTTCCTATATGATGGTCAGCGATGATTCGCTCTTTTCCGGCGCCTCCTGGGAGAGATACAGTTTGTCCAAAAGCTGGAAATTGGAACCTGGAGATGGCGAGAAATGGGTTTATGTTAAATTCAAGGACGCAGACGGAAATGTTTGCATAGATTTCTTCCAAAGTTCGATTATACTGGATACCCAGGCACATATTATTAGCGTATCAGAGAATACCGGCGAACAAATTAAAACTACAGGTCAGACAATTCATTTCAGACTAAACAGTGGAGAAGCAAATGGTCAAGCCAGAGTCGATTTAGGAAGTATAAGCAATATAATTCTCTACAATAATGGACAATTCGGAGATACAGTAGCAAATGACAGCATCTACGAGTTAGACTATGTAATTCCCCCCGGCGTGGAGATGGAGAATGCTACAGTAACAGGACACTTCACGGAT
>DASWLN010000054.1:0-3458 GCA_036396115.1 Candidatus Zixiibacteriota bacterium | reverse complement strand
TTGAAACTGCTGATTATGTGATCGATCTGGGTCCAGGTGCTGGTAAACAAGGAGGGGAAATGGTTGCCTGCGGATCTCCTTTGAGTATCAAAAGAAATAATAAATCTTTGACCGGGATGTATCTTTCAGGAAAGCTCTCTATCCCGGTTCCAGAAAAAAGAAGGGTAGGGTATGGAGATAATCTATCCATTATGGGTGCTTCGGGAAACAATCTTAAAAAGATTAAAGTGGATATCCCCCTGGGAATTTTTACCTGTATAACCGGTGTATCCGGTTCTGGAAAATCGACCCTGATTAATGAGACCTTATATCGCATTCTGGCACACTATTTTTATGGTTCTAATATACTCCCCCTAAAATATGAGAAGATAACCGGACTGGATAAAATAGACAAGGTTATTAATATCGACCAGTCTCCAATCGGAAGAACCCCTCGGTCTAATCCTGCAACTTATACCGGGGTTTTCACTTTTATTCGCGATCTTTTCTCTCAAATTCCCGAGGCTAAGGTCAGAGGGTATAAGGCTGGGAGGTTCAGCTTCAACGTCAAAGGGGGGAGATGTGAAGCTTGTGAAGGGGATGGGATAATTAAGATCGAGATGCATTTTCTACCGGATGTTTATGTCCCCTGTGAGGTCTGCAAAGGGAAAAGATATAATCGGGAAACGCTGGAGATAAAATATAAGGGGAAGAATATAGCTGAGGTCCTGGATATGACTGTGGACGAGGCATTCTATTTTTTTGAGAATATACCTAATATCCGTAGAAAGCTTGTTACTTTGAAAGAAGTCGGTCTGGGATATATCCATTTAGGCCAATCAGCTACGACCTTATCCGGAGGGGAAGCCCAGAGGGTTAAACTCTCCACTGAGCTTTCCAAAGTTAGCACTGGCAGGACCTTATATATTTTAGATGAGCCTACTACCGGTTTACATTTCGAGGATATAAAGATGTTATTGCGGGTTTTAGACCGGCTGGTGGAAATGGGAAATACTGTGGTAGTTATCGAGCATAACTTGGACGTGATTAAAGCTGCAGATTATATCATAGATTTGGGTCCTGAAGGTGGAGATGAGGGAGGAGAGGTTATTGCCTTTGGCACACCTGAAAAAGTAGCACAAAATGGGAATTCCTATACTGGTAAATTCTTAAAGAAGATTTTAAATCTGAGCGAAAAATAATAACTAATATCAGATGACGGATAGATTGTAGGGACGGCACGGCGGTTTTACCAATTTTTTTCGTAATCCTTCTTTTTGACAAACATTCACACACATATATTTAATTTTACCTCATATTTCTTGGTTGACAATTAAAAATTTCTCAATTTATTAAGGGCATAGTCGAGTCTTATCAGAGGCAGGATGTTATTGGTGGGATGTTTCTTGTATTACCAGGCAGGTGGCTGAAAGCTTTAACTTGCGAAATAAAAAAACGCAGACTAAAGTCTGCGACTACCAAAGCAGATACCAAAGTTCTGTTATGATAGGTAAAATCATTTCACATTACAGGATTTTAGAGAAATTGGGTGAGGGGGGGATGGGCGTGGTCTATAAAGCCCGGGACATTAAGCTGGATAGGATTGTGGCTTTGAAGTTCTTGCCAAGACATCTTCTGTGTGACAGCGAAGCGAAGACCAGATTTGAGCATGAGGCTAAATCCGCCTCTGCTTTGAATCACACCAATATCACCACAATTTATGAGATAGATGAGATAGAGGGTGAATGTTTTATTGCAATGGAATATATCGAAGGGAAATCTCTAAAGAAATTGATTGAAGAAAAAACCTTTACTCTGAAGGAAGTCCTGGATGTTGCTATTCAGGTAAGTGAAGGTTTAGCAATTGCCCATGAGAAGGGGATTGTACATCGGGATATCAAATCTGATAACATAATGCTTACTCCTCGAGGGAGGGTTAAGATAATGGATTTTGGTCTGGCAAAGCTTAAGGGAATAACTGATTTAACTAAAACAGGGACTACCATGGGAACTGTAGCTTATATGTCACCAGAGCAAGCACGTGGAGAAGCAATAGATCATCGCACAGATCTCTGGTCTTTGGGAGTGGTGATATACGAAATGATAACTAAGCAATTGCCCTTTAAGAGTGAATACGAACAGGCAGTGATTTATGCTATCCTTAATGAAGAGCCAAAACCGATGACGGAAACACGACCTGAGATTCCATCGGAACTGGAGCAGATTGTAAGAAAAGCGCTCGCCCAAAATCCTGATTCTCGCTACCAGAACGCAGGAGATGTTCTGGTTGATTTAGAGAAGCTCAAACCCAGCATTTTGAAAAGAGAGTTTTCTTCAGCCAAGCCTCAGCCGTCCATTGCGGTGTTGCCATTTACCAATCTGAGTGCGGATAAAGAGCAGGAATATTTCTGTGACGGTATGGCTGAGGAGATTATCAATGCTCTGACACAGGTGGAGGGTTTGCATGTGGTTGCTCGAACCTCTGCTTTCTTCTTTAGGGGAAAAGAAATAGATATTCGAGAGATCGGCAGAAAGCTCAACGTAGGAGCAGTACTTGAAGGGAGTGTGCGTAAAGCAGGGAACAGGCTCCGTATTACTGCCCAACTGGTTAATGTGGCTGATGGTTACCACCTTTGGTCAGAGCGATATGATCGAGAGATGGAGGATGTATTTGCTATTCAGGAAGAGATCTCTTTGTCAATTGTGGATAAGTTAAAAGGGAAGCTTTTGAAAGAGGAGAAAGTAAAACTGGTAAAGCGTTACACCGATAATCCGGAAGCTTATAACCTCTACTTGAAAGGTCGCTATTTCTGGAACAGGCGGTATGAAGGTGGACTGCAAAAAGCAGTTGAGTGTTTACAGGAAGCCATTGACAAAGACCCACTCTATGCACTGGCCTATGCGGGGATAGCTGACTGTTATAATCAGTTTGGACTTTGGAGCTTCCTTCATTCAAAAGAGGCTTATCCCAGAGCAAAGGTTGCTTGCGCTAAGGCATTGGAAATTGATGACACACTTGCCGAAGCTTATGCCTCGCTGGGCTGGATTAAAACGTTCTACGATTGGGACTGGGCAGAGGCTGAAAAAGCATTCAAACGAGCCTTAGAGCTTAACCCTAATTATGCTGCAGCCCACTATTTTTATGGTTTGTATCTGGGGATAATGGGGAATGGTGTTGAAGCAATCGCTGAGGCGAAAAAAAGTGTGGAGTTAGACCCGCTTTGTCTTATCTTGAATGCGGTTTTGGGACTTTCCCTTTACTGGTGGCGTCAGTACGATGAAGCCATAGAACAGCTCCACAAGACTCTCGAAATGGATCCAAACTTTGCTATTGCCCATTTTTATCTTGGATTATCCTATGCGGGGAAACAGAGGTGGAAAGAATCTATTATTTCTTTCCAAGAGTTCGTGAATCTCTGGCCAGGCAGCCCAATTCCAGTTGGATATCTTGGATTTGCTTATGGTATGTCCGGGCAAGA
>DASWLN010000053.1:0-1991 GCA_036396115.1 Candidatus Zixiibacteriota bacterium | reverse complement strand
CTTTTTATCAGGCGGGAGATTGACAAAAAAGTATCTAAACGCAAAAGATTGCCCCCTATTTATTTTCAGTCAGCTTTATCTCCACATAGGTTTTCTGCATTAAACCATCCACCCATTCCCCTATCACCTTGTCCGCTTTCTGCCTTTTGACCATATCCTTGATTGTGTCCCAATCCTCTTCCAAAGTTAATCTTTTCCCTTCTTTTTTGTCCGATACTTTTAAGAGATGCACGCCAAATTGAGTTACTAAAGGTTGGCTGGTCTGACCAATTTCTAAACCCTCTATCGCTTTTTGAAATTCCGGGGAAAGGGACGAAACTGCATACCAACCTAAATCTCCTCCCATCTTCTTGGACTCCTCGTCACCAGAATAGGCCTTGGCCAATTCAGCGAAATCAGCCCTTGCTTCTATCTTGGAATAAATCTCTTGCGCTAACTGGATGGCCGTGGCAGTATCTTCTGTTGAGGGTCTCAACATAATCAAGATGTGCTGGGCTTTGACCATATTGTCTTTCTTGTCTTCGAGCTTTATGATATGAAATCCGAATTGAGTTTCCACCACATCGCTCATCTCTCCCGGTTTCAACGCAAAAGCTGCTCTTTCAAAAGAAGGCACCATATCCCCTCTTTTGAAATATCCCAATTCCCCACCCTGGGCAGATGAAGGGTCATCCGAATACTTTTTTGCCAATTCTGAAAAGTCTTCACCTTTTTTTGCCATTTCCAGTATGGACTGTGCTTTTTTCTTAAGCTGGTCAATTATCTCGGGCCCGGTTTTAATGGGGATGAGTATATGACCTAACCTTACCCCCTCGGGTTGCTCCGGAATGCTATCCTGATAATTATAATAGAAATCCCTTACCTCTTTATTGGAAACGCTGATCTTGGATACTTTGGAAGAGAGGAGCTTGTCTCTTAATAATTGATCGTTGATCGCCTTCTTGTATCTCTTTCTTAGCTCCTTTTCAGTTAACCCTTCTTTATGCAGTTGTGCTTGAAACTCTTCTTCACTGGCAAAACGCTCCTTAAGTCTTTTCATCTGCTCATTCAAAGCCTCTTCCACCTGCTCAGAGGTGATTTTTATACTGGTGTCCTTTTCCGCCTGAATGAGAATCAGTTTATCTTTAATCATCTGACCCAGGATGGTACTTTCCAGCTCATCCTGACTAATCCCACTCTGTAAGAATTGGTCGCCATAAAGCTGAATTTGGGTCTTAAGCTCAGATTCGAGGATGATTTGGTTCCCCACCACCGCTACGATGCGGTCCAGCACCTCCTGTGCTAATGAGAGACTAAACCAAACCAAACATAAAATGGCCATAACTACCAAAGCGATTCTTTTCATCTTTTAGTCACTCCTTTGTAGTGAGCGTAGTCGAATCTATAGCCCAATTGAATCTCTCGATTTTCAAATTGGATTTGCCTTCCTCCGCTATTTTCTCTATTCTCTCCGTTCTCTTCTGATTGAGAAGAATAAGTCCTATCTGGCTTTTGACTTCTTCCAAACCTCTTAAGCTCCCCTTAGGCTTCTTGTCAAACAGTTTTATTATGTCAAAACCTTGCTCCGTCTGGATTATGGGTGAGACCTTGCCAAGCGGAAGAGTGAAAGCCATCTGTGCTATTTGAGGGGATACCTCAAGAGCGCCGAAATATCCCAGATCCCCGCCTTGCATGCGGGTGTTTTGGTCTTCAGTCATATCCTTTGCCACCTTGGCAAAATCCTCCCCACTTTCAATCCTTTTCAAAGCTCTTTGGGCATCTTCTTTTTTTAAGAGAAGAATATGGCTAGCCCGAACCTCATCCCAAGACCTCTTAAAGTTATCTTTATTGGAGTTGTAGAAGGTGCTGATCTCTTCCGGAGTTATTCCGATATCCTTGAGATTTTCCTCCAGGAATTTATTAATCACCACATCCTTTTTGGATTGTTCAATTAGAAATTCGAGCTTCTTGTCCACTTTTTGCTTTATTGCCATTTCATAAAGTATCTCCGA
>DASWLN010000052.1:0-7389 GCA_036396115.1 Candidatus Zixiibacteriota bacterium | reverse complement strand
TCCTTCGACATGCTCAGGATGGTGAGCAAGGTCGAACCATAAAGGTGTGAGAATCTATGAAAGAGGTCAACTTGCGCAAAGGCAAAATCATAAGAAAAGGAAATCAAATCATAATTCCAAGCTCCTTGGATTATCTGTGTTGTGTGGATGAATTTATGGAAAAGAAGCTGAAGAAATTGGGTGTGGATAAAAATCTTTTGGCTGATTGCGCTATCTCCTTGAGTGAAGTTGTAAGCAATGCCATCCATCATGGTAATTTGGATAACCTGGAAAAGAAAGTGAAGATAGAGTTATTTCCAAAGCCGGACCAGATAACCTTTCGGGTCACAGACCAGGGAAATGGATTTGACCCAAAATGCCTGAAAAACCCGATTGACCCGGAGTGTTTACTTAAGGAGATAGGGAGAGGACTTTTCATCGTCAAGAATCTGATGGATGAGTTAAACTTCAGGTTTGAGCCAGGTTGTGGCACTACCGTGGAGATAACAAAAAAGCTCAAGTGAAACTCCCCGGCCAAAGGGCGAGGCATCTTGTCCGAATCTGGATCCATAGGACCTCTTTGAAAAACAATCTCCTCTCCCTTGAGGGAGAGGATAAAGTTGAAAATCCCGCCAAGGCGGAGTGAGAGTGAAGGTTCTTTCTTTTCTCCCCCTCACCCCTTCGCTTCGCTCAGGGCAGGCTCTATCCCTCTCCCCATTGGGGAGAGGGAACTAAAAGGACATAATTCATCCCCCTACGGGGGGACTTAGGAAGAGCGAAGAGATGAATTTTCAATTATTGGTTGGGGGCATATATCTGGCTTGCGGGATCATCCTCTTTTTTCTGGGAGTGATAATCCTGCGCGAGAATGCCCAGAACAGAATCAATCGGGTAACCAGCTTGATGCTGTTTTTTGCCGGCTTGGGTCCACTCTTCGGGGCTTTGGGCACAATCCTCAAATCAGTGGGTTACTCCGCTGTTTTAGAGAAATCACTTTTTTATCAAAACATATTTTATTTCTGGGAGCTTTTCTTCCCCCAGCTTTTGCTCTTTTCGTTACTTTTTCCCGAGGAACACCTCTTCATAAAAAAGTTTTCTCGGCTGAAATATATCATTTTCATCCCCCATATCTTTCATTGCTTTCTGGTTTTGATATTTTATGACCCCAGTAAGATCATAAACTTCCTGGACGTGGAGAAGATGGGCTCGGTAGCTAAGATAATCCTGGACCCCATTTCCTATATTTTGAGATCGTTCGCCCTGTTTTTAGAAATTATGTATAAAGTGCATGTTCAGTTCTTTTCAGTAATAAACCTGCTCTATTTGATGTTGGCTATATGGTTCTTGTATCAAGGTGCAAAAAAAGTTCAAATGCCTCATTTGAAAAGACAGGTTAATCTAATTCTGTGGGGAATAAGATCATCTATGGGTCTTTACGCCGTGGCTTTCATCCTTCCAGTTATAACCCCCTTACGGATTCCCGATGCCTTACGTTACGCTTTGACCATAATCGCTCTGGTGATGGGAGGTGGGGTTGTAGCCTGGGCTATAATCAGGCATCATTTTTTGGATGTGCGCCTAATCGTGCGTCAAAGTTTGGTTTATTCCCTAACTACTTTGCTCTTGGTAGGAGCTTACTTTTTAATAGTGGTGGAGTTTGGCAGATGGGTCCAAAGAGTAATCGGCATGCAGATTCCGCTTCTGGATGTAGGTTATGTTATCTTGGCTATAATGCTATTCCAGCCGGTGATGGGGCAAATAGATGACATGGTCAAAAGGGTCTTGATTCGCGACAAAACGGATTATCGTAATATGATGGAAACCTTCAGTCGGGAAATAGTAACCCTATTTGATCTCGAAAACTTGAGCCAGAAGGTGATGAGCACTTTAAGAAACGAGATGATGGTGGAACAGGTGTTCTTGTCAGTCTATGACCAAGATAGGAAGGGGTATCGTCTTTTTTCTCTGGCTGACCAAAAAGGAGTAATTGACCTTTTTAGTCCGGAGGATGTTTTCTTCAAAATCCTGGGTGGCAGAAACCAACCCTCTCTTTTGGAGGATTTAAATCCCCACAAGGTGAAGAGCGTACTTCATCCGAATCTCTTGAATTTGAAAGTCTATATGGTGGTGCCTTTGAAGGAAAAAGAAAATCTTGTTGGTTTCATAGCATTAAGCAAGAAATTCACCGGATTCAGATATACTTATGAGGATATAACTTTGCTCACCATACTGGCTAATCAGTTAGTTATAGCTATCAACAATACCAGGCTTTATGCCGAATCCCTGGAGAAACAGAGACTGGAAGAGGAGCTGGCTGTAGCTCGTCAGATTCAGTTAGATCTTTTGCCCAAGGTTTTTCCGCAGAGTAGCTTTTTTGAGATATCAGCTTATACCAGCCCTGCTCGTCAGGTGGGTGGTGATTATTACGATTTCCTGAAAAAAGATGATGGCACTCTGGCTATTGCCTTAGCGGATGCTTCAGGCAAGGGAATCCCCGCAGCTTTGCTCGTTTCTCTGGTGCATGCTTCCCTGAGGGCGGAGATAAAAGATAACCTTCCTGTCTGGAAGACCGTGTCCAACATAAATAATCTGATAAATTCCAGCACCTCAGCAGAGAAATTCGTTACCATGTTTTACGGAGAGCTAGACCCCCAGGCCCGAAGATTGACTTACTGTAACGCTGGTCATAACTACCCGATTTTAGTCAGAAAAGGAAGTCAAGTTCAGTATTTGGATGTGGGCGGTTTGATCTTGGGCGCTTTTGCAGAAGTCTCCTACGCGATGGGAGATGTGGAGCTTAATAATCGAGATTTGATTTTCTTTTACAGTGATGGTTTGACAGATGCCAGAAACACGCAAGATGAGGAATTCGGGGAAAACAGATTAACTCAGCTTCTCCTCGAGTGGTCTTATCTTTCTACAGATGAACTTAAAGAAAAGATTATAAATGAGGTAAATATTTTCAGTCAGGGAACAGTTCAATATGATGATTTGACCTTCGTCGCCTTAAAGGTTTTGTGAAGCTCCACGGTTTTAGCCTGCTCCGCCGAAGCATCCGCTTCGGCTGCGAAGGTTGGACAGTCGTGGCATCGCTTTGTCGCCATAGCTTTAGAGCGTCGGCGACTTCACTTGCTTTAAGCGAAACCCGCCGAAGCATATCCGCCTACGCTAAAGCGGTTTCGCCTTTAGTCCGCCTTCGCTTTTCAAGCTTCGGCGGGATCTCGGTGAGGCTCAATGCGAAAGCAATTGAGCAAAGACGGACTTCAGCGGATACCCTTTCCGCATTCATCGTCCGACGCCATAGACTATTGACCGACGGCGTCTACGTCTTGACAGGCGTGGCTTTCTGCAGAGGCGGGTAAAAATGAAAAAGACTGCAAAACACAAAAGCAGAAGAAGAACCTGGAGTATTAACCCGGTTACCCGCATTAAACCCAGCGGTAAGATTTATCAGAGAGGTAAACTAAAGAAAACTCGAAACACAGAGGAAAATGAGTATCAGAGACCTTGTCTCCGGACAGGGAGAAATCTCCGTCCAATTTATAGATATTGTCCGGCTTGCACCAGTGAACTGGTGGAAAAGAAAGCAGATGGAAAAATTAGAAAATGCTGTCCGGTATGCGGGTTCGTCCTTTACAGAAATCCCGCTCCGGCTAGCGGAGTGATAATAGAAAAGGACGGCAAGGTGCTTTTGGTTAAGAGAAAATTTCCTCCATTTAAGGGGGATTGGAGTTTTCCGGCTGGATTTATGGAATATGGGGAATCACCGGAAGCTTGTGCCATAAGAGAAATTTACGAGGAGACCAATCTTAAAATCAGACTCTCCGGTCTCTTTGGAGTTTACTGGGGCCATGACGATCCACGCACCCATGCGATTTTGGTAGTTTATTTAGCAGACATAATCGAAGGCGAGCCAAAGCCGGGAGATGACGCCCAGGAAATATCCTTCTTCAGTCAAGACGAAATTCCCACTAATATCGCTTTTGCCGCCCATAGACAGGTGTTGAAAGATTATTTCAAAAGTAGGGCAGGGCTTTAGAACCGCCCGTGTTTTTCGGGCGGACTTGAAAGTCTGCCCCTACGTTATAAAATTGCAAGCGCCCCGTACGGGTTCGCCTTCAAAATACCCGCCTGTCATTTGTGCACTTGATGTTGAAAACCCAGTAGTTAGGGCGGAATCCAGTTTTGATTAGAAAACATAGAATCGCAGGCGACCGAGATGGGTCGCCTTCTGCTGTCTTTCTTATCTGGTATTCCCACCTTGCCATCCCTGGCCGGGCAGGCAAGGTGGGAGTTTTCGCTGCAAAAAAATCGGTGTGGGATATGGTTCGACTTCGCTCACCATCCTGAGCAAGGTCGAAGGAAATTCCCACACCTACGAGCATAATCTACTTTGTAGCACAGGGAATTTATCCCTGTGCGGGTCCTAAATCCATCGTAGGCGACATTGCAACTCTGGAGTGCATCCCGGCCGATGGCGGGATGCGGCATCGACATGGTCAATGCACTCCATATAGATTCCCGCTGGTATGAACCGTTCTGATTCATACCGCTGGAGTTTATCTCGCTTAAAGCGGGACAGGAATGACAAGCTGTAGGGACAGAACAGTGTTCTGTCCCTACTCATTTTGTTATTCTGGGCAGGAATTTATCCTCCCCCGATTCTCGTAGGCGACCCATATGGGTCGCCTACCTTTTTGGGTTTATTCTGGCGCGTAGGGGCGAAGTTCATCTTCGCCCGACGGGGTGCGGGTGGAGAGAAGCTCCACACTTACGCGGAACTCATTTGTTGGTTTAGGAATCGGATTTGCCACTCAAATCAAAAGATTAGAGAGGGAGAGGCCAAACCCTTTTCGTTTCCCCTTTTGGAGTGTACCACCAAAGGTTGAGCCAACAATATAAAGCTAAAATCGCAGATCCCCTACGGGGGCTTTACCCGACCCAATAACTCTTTTGAACCCCTCCTAACCTCCCCTTATCAGGGGAGGAACGAATAGTATCCCCCTGACAATCAGGAAAGGAATCATTCGTGTCCCCCTGATAAGGGGGACAATAGGGGGTTAGTGAAGTGTCGGGTAACTTTCCCGCCAATGGTTCGACTTCCTTCGGATTCTCTTGAGGACAAGTCGCTCACCATAAAAAGCGGGGTCGCAACCCGACCTACGATGTTACCTCAAAAAACAGGTCAGGTGCCCTGTACACCTGACAAATGAATAACTGTTCAATTTTTGCCTAATCCGTTACAATTCATTTAATTTGCACTAAATAATTTAACTTCCCTACCGATAAATATAAAAGAGTTTTAGTCTCTGGTTGTATTTCTCTTTTTGAGGAGAAGAAATGGCTAAACGTAAGTTTGCAGGAAAAAGGGACGACAAGAAAGACAAGCCTCACGACATACTGACGGAAATGGAAGATATCCTGCACAAGGTCGAGACCGCCCAGCCTCGCTTGAAAAATTCGAATAACAGTGAACAGGGAAAGTTGAGAAGCGACGATTTAGAAGCTCTGTTGGATATCAGCAAAGCCATAAATTCAACTCTGGTCTTAGATGATATCTTGCAGGTGGTGATGAAGAGAGCCATAAAATTGCTCCGGGCGGAGAGGGGCTTCTTAATGCTCCTCGATAACGAAAACCAGCTACAATACAAGACCGCTTATAATATCTGTAAGGAATCACTTTCCAGTGATGACTTTAGAATAAGTATGTCTATTGCCAATACCGTGGCTAAAACCGGAGAATCGATCTATACCAGTGACGCCCAGCAGGACGAAAGATTCTCCAGGCAAAAAAGCGTCAGGGAATTGGATTTGAAATCCATCATGTGCGTGCCACTCAAAAGCAAAGAGAGGATTGTCGGCATACTCTATCTGGACAACAGCTCCAAGACTAACATCTTCCTGAAGAGTGACCTTTACGTGTTTGAGTTGTTTGCGGGCCAGGCCGCCATCGCTATCGAGAATGCCAAGTTATATGAAAGCCTCTTGGCTATGAAGATATATAACGAGAACGTGGTGAATCGCACTCCCATCGGGATCATAGTAGTGGATAATGAGCTGAAGATAACCATTGCCAATCGCGCCTCGCAGGAAATCTTCAGAAGGGCTGGCTGGAAAGACGGGTCGGGAGAGTTTGGCTTCGCCAATTTAAGCATACTTGACCTTTTGCCCAGCAAGGAAAAGGAGAACTGGAAAAGAATCTGTTATCAAGTGCTTTATACTGGACAACCTTTTGAGGAATCTCGCTATTATCACAAATTCGAGACCGAGGAGTTGGCCCTTTCTTTGAAAATCAGCCCGCTCAACAGTCTGGATAATCGCATCATGGGGTTGATCATCGTAATTGAAGATATCACTGAGAAAGTTATCTTAGAAAAATATCTGATTCTTTCAGAGAAACTGGTAGCCAAGGGGGAGATGGCTGCCTCCATAGGCCACGAATTGAACAACTATTTAACCATAATATTGAATAATGCCGAGCTCCTTCCCATAAACTTGAAGAAAGGAGATCTGGGGAAAGTCCATCAGAATACCAAATCGATCGTGGAGAGCGTAGAGATGATGAAGAGATTCACGGATGGACTTATGGACTTCTCCAAGTTAGAAGCCAAATTAGTGGAATATGACGTTAAGAACTTAATCGAAGACCTTCTTTTCTCCGTTAAACCTCAAAAGCAGTTCTCCAACATAAAATTCATCACCAACTTCGATACCCAGGTTCCCCGTCTTTTAATCGATGTTGGGCAAATTCAACAGGTGCTGCTTAATCTACTTAACAATGCGGCAGACGCAATCAACAAGCAAGAGAAGAGCGATGGCATAGTGACTATTTCCACCCATTATCGTCCTGAATCGGGAGTTATTCAGATAAGGGTCAAAGATAATGGTCCGGGAATTCCGGAGGAACTCATCGACCGGATCTTTGAGCCACGTTTCACCACCAAAAAGGATGGTCATGGTTTTGGATTGGTGACTTGTGAGAAAATCGTTAAGAATCATGGTGGCAGCGTAAGTACGGACAGCATTCCGGGCAGGGGAGCTACCTTCACCATCGAGCTTCCGGTGAAAAAGGAACAGAAGATAACGGATAAGAAGTTGGTTGCCTAAAATCGAGAAACGGCCTCGTGTCTTTTGCCAAAATTCCACGAATTGTGTGTCTTGAGAAAGGTGTTATATGAGCGAAAGGGTTTTTGATAACCGCTTCTGTTTGTTGGAAAATCTTGGCCATGGTAGATTGGGAGAGGTAGATAAAGCTTATAATATCTGGAATAAACAGGAAGTAGCGCTGCGTATCTCTTATCCTGAGGCAGACTCTAAAGCTGCGGAACAGGGTCTCAAGACCGAATTTGTGCTCCTTAAGGAATTAGTTCATCCAGGTATAGTGGAAGTATACGATTTTGGGTATGGCGA
>DASWLN010000051.1:0-3536 GCA_036396115.1 Candidatus Zixiibacteriota bacterium | reverse complement strand
GGGGAAGCCCTGTTTCCAGGGATGTCCAGTGTTGTCTAACCCAGGTAAGGTTCTGCGCGTTGCATCGAATTGAACCACATACTCCACCGCTTGTGCGGGCCCCCGTCAATTCCTTTGAGTTTCAGCCTTGCGACCGTACTCCCCAGGCGGGACACTTAATGTGTTAACTTCGGTACTGAAAGGGTCGACGCTTCCAACACCTAGTGTCCAACGTTTACAGCTAGGACTACCAGAGTATCTAATTCTGTTTGCTCCCCTAGCCTTCGTGTTTCAGCGTCAGTATCGGAATGGAAAGCCGCCTACGCCACCGGTGTTCTTCCTGATATCTACGCATGTCACCGCTACACCAGGAATTCCACTTTCCTCTCCCGTACTCAAGACTAGTAGTTTCAGATGCAGTCCCCGAGTTAAGCTCGGGGTTTTCACATCCGACTTACAAACCCGCCTACACACCCTTTACGCCCAGTGATTCCGAACAACGCTAGCTCCCCCCGTATTACCGCGGCTGCTGGCACGGAGTTGGCCGGAGCTTCCTCTGAAGGTACTGTCAACCCCGATAAATCGGGGCATTCTTCCCCTCTGACAGGAGTTTACATTCCGAAGAACTTCATCCTCCACGCGGCGTTGCTGCGTCACCCATTTGGGCATTGCGCAATATTCCCTACTGCTGCCTCCCGTAGGAGTCTGGGCCGTATCTCAGTCCCAGTGTGGCCGTACACCCTCTCAGGCCGGCTATCCATCATAGCCTTGGTGGGCTGTTATCTCACCAACTAGCTAATAGAGCGCGGGCCCATCTTAAAGCGATATTCTACCCGAAGGTAGGTACCTTTAACTCCGAAAAGATGCCTTTTCGGAACATTACTGGGTATTAGACTTCCTTTCGAAAGCTTATTCCCATCTTTAAGGCAGGTTACCCACGTGTTACTCACCAGTCCGCCACTTTACTTATCCCCTTGCGGGGACTTTCTCGTACGACTTGCATGTATTAGGCACGCCGCCAGCGTTCGTTCTGAGCCAGGATCAAACTCTCCAAATATATATTGATTGTTTCGAAATCTGGATCGCAAAAAAACTCACAACATCTTCTCCTTATGCACGCTATTTAATTTTCAAAGAACAATAGGTTAAAAAAATCTGCCAACAAATGCTGATGGCAGATTTTTAATATAAACAAAATCCAGCATTTGTCAAGCAAAATCTACCAGGGATTAAACTCTTTCACGAAACTCTCTTAAGTTTAATTATTGACTAAAGATAGGTGGAGTTCTCCTTACCTATTTTCGTCTTGCGGAGTATAATACTTTAGCCATATCTTGTCAAGTCTTTTTTAATATTTTTTTATTATGTGATGTAGGGGCAGGATTTCTCCAACCCCTACAAAATTGGCTCGAAGAATACAATTCCCGAACCAACCAAAGATTACTACAAATCTTCCTCTATTCGTAGGGGCGGGCTCCCACGACCGCCCTGGTTTTAGCTTAAGGCAGGTTCTAAAATTGTATTATTCAGGGCAGGCACAGGGGCCTGCCCCTACACATCATAAACTTCTAAACTTTTAAACTGTCTTGAAAGCCACCGACCCGGCTTGAACGGGTGACCTGAGGTTTACGAAACCCCTGCTCTACCAACTGAGCTACGGTGGCGACTAATTCAGTTTAAAAGTTTAACAGTTTACAAGTTTAAATTTAAAATAATCCTAAATTGTTATCCGCTCGCGTAGGGGCGGAGTTTCCTTCGACTTTGCTCAGGACGGTGAGCCTGTCGAACCGTATCTCCGCCCGACCGAAACCAAACATAAATCTATATATCACCCTCTCAAAGTCAAGTCAAATTCGAAACCAAAATTTCATCCAACATCAAATGAAAAAATCTTGCAAGACCACAACTTTGTCTTGACAAATAATTTTGTGTTAATATATATTTCACTGGGTAAATCTTCTAACCTTTTGAGGAGGTGAGAAAGGGAAAATGGCCTGCGGAAAGATGCATACTAAGAAGCCATCTAAGAAGAAGAAGAAAAAATAATTGACAAAGTTTATAGATAATGTGAATAATCCCGCCTTTGGCGGGATTATTTTTCGCCATCGTCTCTTAGAGACAATACTATAAAATATCATCTGTACTCCCTTAAGTTCGATAAGATGAAATCCACAATCCTTTTCTATTGACAAAAATGTTTAATACGCTTATAGTTTGAATGAATCTTCTAATATAAGATAAGGAGGTGAAGATAATGGTTTGTAATACCTGCGGTTGCAGCAAGAAATATCCAAAGACCAAAAAGACAGCAAAGAAGAAGAAAAAATAGCTCTTTAGATTTATGGATAAGATTAAAGAGCCCTCGAGCATATAGCTGGAGGGCTTTTTGCTGACTTGAAAAATTACCGGGCAAATCTGGAAAGTTCTCTCAAGTTACCGGCACCTGAAAAGGTAGATTTAAAGTTGGCGACTTTATTGGCGAAATCCAGACTGGATTTAAGATTTCTGGTTTGAAGGTAAGAGATGATGAAGGCGGAGGTGAAGACATCACCACATCCAACTGCATCCATAACTTCGTCTGTTCTATTTTGGGAAAAATAATATCCTGTTTTATCCTCTTTGCAATACATCATGAATGCTCCCCTTTTGCCCAAAGTGATTATAATAACTTTTGGTCCTAGTTTCAGAATCTTCTCTGCCCATACTTTTATCTGATTTATGTTTTTAACTTTTCTGCCAGATAAAATGGAAAACTCCCCCCAATTCATCTGCAACATATCAGCGCATTTTATGTATCTTTTCCAGAGCTTTGGTTTCTTGGGGAACCGCTCTCCGTTTTTCTTTACTCCCAAACTTAAGCTGTGAATATCGATATATATTGGTTTTGTCGTGCTTGCACGAATCTTCTCTAAAGTCTTCAGACTCAAATCAAATCCCGAAATGAAATTCACCAAAATTAAAGCCGAATTCAAATATGGCTTAATTTGTGAGAAATTTAAAGGTGGAACCAAGCTCAACAAAAACTCCTTTCTCTTGCCGCTCTTTTTACAAAACAAGCAAACTGCATTATTCCTCCCTTTACTTTTTTTGATGCCCCCTTTTACTATATTTTCTCTTTCATCTAAAATCTTAATCACATCTTTGTGGATATCCTCTCCTAAATTACAAATCGGATATGTTTTCACATTTTTGGAACTAAGATAGGATAGGGACAGAAGGTTATAAAATATTCCGCCGAAGCTTTTGGTCTGCTTTCCGTAGGGTAGGTTAATTGTATCTTGAGTGATACTGCCGATTACTGTTATTTTGCGCAATGAACCTCCTGCGACAAGCACAGGAACCTAAAATCAATATCGTTGCTGGAAACCTTACTATGTCATTCCTGCGAAAGTGCGAATTCCCCGAATTCTGGGTCTTGAGATGTATCTTGGGACAGGAATCCAAAAGATACAAACTTTCTGGATTCCGCATCAAGTGCGGAATAACACAAGGCAATCCTATGGCAAGCTCCGGGAATTATCAAGTTAAAGATACTTTTTGACCGCTTGGAAGACCTC
>DASWLN010000050.1:0-6410 GCA_036396115.1 Candidatus Zixiibacteriota bacterium | reverse complement strand
CAAGAGAACTACGCCCCTTCCACCAGGCAGTTATAAAGGTACTTTCAGGAAAGAAGAAATAATGGGTGCAGCTCCGATTCTAATAGGCTCAGGCGTAATATATGACAAAGACGGCCATATCCTCACCACCACCAGTGTAATCGGTGGAATGGAAAGTTTCACCGTCACCCTTCCGGATGGAAAAAAAGTGGAAGGAAAGTTGGTAGGAGTTGACCCGGAGTATAATCTGGCAGTTTTGAAAATTGATGCTCCGGGTCTGGTTCCGGCTAAATTGGGATATTCAGACAAACTCAAAGTTGGCTCATGGTTGACCATTGTGGGAAATTCGTATGGGATTCCTTTGGCGGTTGCCTTGGGGATAACAAGTGGGCAAAGGAAAGATGGTTTCATTCAGATGAGTGCCAATGTCAGTCCGGGGAATAGTGGCGGCCCGGTTTTGAACACTAAAGGGGAAGTGGTGGGTCTGGTTTCAGCCAAGATAACAGAGCCCTCATACATTAGCAGTATCGAGATATTCAGGTCCGAGTCCGAAGGCTTCTCTATCTCCCCGGGCCAATTGGATTTACCGACCTCAGGAGTAAGTTTAGCCATACCCATAAATGAGGCTAAGATTAGGGCGGATGAGATAATAAAGAACGGGAGCATCAAAAGAGGTTATCTCGGAGTCTATATCACTGATCTGACTGAAGAGCAGTTGAGGGACCACAAAATAGAAAGTGGAGTGATGATTGATAGGGTAGAAGAAGATTCTCCAGCCCAAGAGGGTGGACTATCGGATGGTGATATAATTCTATCTTATGATGGTAAAAAGGTCCAGGATTCAGGGGAGCTTTCCAAAATGATAAAACAGACCAAACCCAAAATCCAAGTTCAGCTTGAGGCATTGCGTGACAACAAAAAAAAAGTGATAAAAGTAACTCTGGGTGAATCTGAATCGCGTTATGCCGAAGGTTTTGGAGAGTCGTATTATGAAGCCCTGAATCGGTTTGGCCAAGCGATGGGCAAATTGGATAGAGAATATAATAAGGGGCTTAAAGGGTCTCGCGCTGATTTACAGAAGAAGATTGATAGATTAGAAAAAGAATTGCAAGAATTAAGAGAGAAGTTAGAAAACACCGAGACTAACGACTGAAAGAGGTAATTGGCAACACCTCCTTCTTGAGGAAGAATCGCCTTCTAAGAAATTATTGGCGGAAGGTGATTCTTTATTTTTGGGCATAATTAGGGTGTTATAGACAAATTAAGACAACCGCATTCCCCGTGGCGGATGCCACGGGGCTACCCAATTCATGCTTTTTGGGGAATATGTGCAAAAACAGAAATGCCGATATAATAAGTGCAGCTGAGTTACTTGGTGGTCTTTTGAACTTTTGAGCTTGAGAAGTTGCTTTTGACTTGACCTATTACTCATATTTTGATATAATTTGGTCAAATGAGAAAAAGATTCAAGATTCCATTGTTAACTATCCTGATTGTAATTTGTCTTATCTTGCTTTGCATTCTCATCCTGGCTAACACTAAAATCTTGGAGAATCGAGCAAGTTACACCATAAACACCGTCTTCCTGAAAAAATATCCTCTCAAAGTCAAAATCGGAGATATTGGCGGAGATATTCTAAATAACATTTCCCTTCGAAATCTAAGCATAGATTACATTAAGCCGAATGAAGCATACCGTATCGTTCAGATTGATGAGGTAAGAGCCAAGTATAATCTTTTTAATCTATTAGGCAGGCGATGGAAGCTGGACCTGTTAGAGATATACGATCCCCAGATAGACCTGAGCAAGTTTGAACAACCTAAACCTCTTTCCGCCTCCCAGCAGCATCTCCCAAACTTCAAGATAGATGATATCCGGATAATCGGAGGGGAGATAAGATTCCTTTCTGGGGGTAAAGAGGAAAAGATAAGCATTTTGAATCTGCGTCTGGCTTTAAACCATCAAGAGGATAATACCGAAGTCGACATCCTTCAAGGCGGGGCATCCTCCTTTTCAAGAAAGATTTCCATCAAGACCCTGGAGGGTAAACTAAACTATAGCCAAGACATCTTGGATGTAGCGAATTTCCATCTGGTAACCCCGCGGCTAGACATAGGCCTGAAAGGAAAAATAGTTGGTTTTCAGAAACCTACCTTCTCTTTTGAGTTGGATATACCGAAGTTGGATTTTGAGGAATTAAATCGAATTGTGGGCACAAAACTTTCGGGTAACATAAGTGCCAAAGGGACTTGCTCTGGTGGTCTTCACAAGTTCAAAGGTGAGATGCAATTGGATGGAAAATTCTTTGAAAAAGATTTTGATGGTGTTGGCGCCAGATACCTTTACGCCGATAAGATTTTGACTTTGGAGGAGATAAGCGGAAAGGTGTTCAAATCTCCAATCTACGGAAACGGACTAATAGATTTCAATATAACCCCGCAGGAGTACCAGCTTAAAGCCAGAATTAAGAATCTGGATATCAATCGAATCGTTCCGACCACAACTTTCCATACTGACCTGAGTGGAGAAGTTTCACTTTTCGGTCAGAGTTTTTCCGAGGATGAATTTATAATGGATATTCAGGCAGATTTAGGCAGAAGCAGGATAGACCTTTATTCCTTTGACCAACTGCAGGGAGGTTTTTCAGTGACAGCCAGTGATATATTTTTCTTTCGCGGATTTATGGGAAGGTACAAGAATACACGATTTGTGTTTAACGGCGACATAGAATACAATAACCTGATGAATGTAGAGAGCGAAATCTATTTCAATGATCTGGTTGATTTTGAAAACCAAACCTTTCTGGGGAAGATTAAAGGACAGGGCAAAGCAAACTTAGAGGTATTTGGCAAGACTTTGGATTTTAATGTTAAGGGAGATTTCATTTCAGACTCAGCTTATGTCTATGACCTTTTCAGCAGAGATGTGAAAATCGATTTTGGGGTTAACAATTATATCGCTGGAAAAAATGGCCAAGTCGATATTCAGCTGCTAAATGGTATGGGTTGGGGTATTCCTTACGACAGCATCTATGGTCATCTGACCCTTAAAGGAGAAAACTTGGTGATTATCGACTCCGCCTATTTCAGAAATGAATACGCCTCTGCTTCTGCCAGTGGAAATTACAATCAATCCTTTTCCACACCGCAACTGTTCTTTGACCAATTCAAGCTGGACTATCGTGGGAATAAAATAGAACTAAGTCAACCTTTGATGATGGATATAGACAAGAATCTGGTTAGAGTGGGAAGAGCGGATTTCAACGCAGATGGCGGCGGATTCTGGTTATCTGGAAAGATACAAGCCGATAGTCTGAATTTAGAAGCAGGATTTGAGGATATCGATATTGATCCTTGGTTTTCCATCTTTCTGCCCCAAAAGAAGGTAGAGGGGAGATTAACTGGAGAACTGGATGCAAACGGCACTCTGGAAAAACCGCAAATGAAGTTTGAAGGAAAAATAGGACAAGCTAGGTTTGACAAGTTGGATTGGGGAGACCTTTCCGCCTACCTGGAATACAAGGATACCTCGCTTAACATCAATGCGCTTAAATTATCCAGCCCAGACGGAATTTACACCTTTTCCGGTTTTATGCCCATAGACCTTTCCTTGAAATATGTGAATCAAAGGTTTCCGGATAAGCCGCAGAAAATAGATGCCCGATTTGAAGGCAAAAAGATAAATATCCTGCCTTACTTTGTTCCTGACCTGGAATATCTCAAGGGAGATTTCAAAGGTGAGTTGGTGATGACCGGCACACCTTTGAGCCCCAGCTTCGATGGCCAGATGAGCATAAAAAATGGAATTCTGAAACTGGAAAAACTGATGGACCCGGTTGAGAACTTAGAGACAGATATGATTATGCAGGGAACGGATATTGATTTTGCGAAGATAAAGGGGATAGTTAAGCACGAAGTTGGCTCATCAGACAACTGGTGGAAAAGATTATGGCATAGGGCGTCTTATCGTAAGCCGAAATACGGCACGGTGGATGTCAGTGGAAAATTGAATGTCAAAGAAATCAATCGTTTCGAATACGATTTTGTATTCAAAGGAAAAGATTTACCTATCAGATATGAGTATGCTGACCTTTCAGCTGTGGTGGATGCGGATTTGGAGGTAAAGGGAATAAGCCCGCCTCTGGTTTCTGGAGATATAAACATCTCCGAACTTTATTACAAAGAGCCTTTTGGCTCTTCTGAGGGGCAACTGGGTGGCATAGGGGATAGTAGTTTGTGGGATCTAAACTTGGATATGTCCGCAGATGGTCAGATTTTCATAATGAATTATGATATGAATGCGGAGTTCAAAGGAGAAGTGGTGATTTCAAGGGAAAAAGGGAAATACACCTTACTGGGAGAGATGGAGGTAATAAGAGGGAAATATTTCTTAGCCAGGACTTTTAACATAGACGAGGGGAAAATGACTTTCGACAATATAGAGAAGATAGACCCCAAACTCGACTTTCTCCTTTCCACCACGGTTTATGCCGGTGATACCTTGTCCTTCAGCGAATATAATGACATACAATTGCAGGTCGGTGGCACGCTCCTGTCTCCGGAGGTCAATCCTGCTTCCGGCTCACCTTATTCGCGGGGCGACATCATTCAGCTTTTAGCCGTAGGGTACTCTCCTTCTGCTGAGGATACATCCAGAACACAGACTCAACTTCAAAACAGACTTTTGAATAGCTTGGAGGGAACGATTGGAGCTTTGGGCAGCAGGGCTTTAGAGAATTGGGCCACCAACACCATCGGCTTGGAGACATTCGAGATACGACCCGAACAAAAAGGAAGATTCAGTTTGTGGAGTCCAGAAGTCACAGTTGGGAAATATTTTGCCAACCGTTTCTATGTTAGATATACTTTCGGCCCATCACAGGGTCAGGAGAATCACTGGAGTCTGGAGTATCGTTTGAGCAAACATTTTCTCTTAGAGGCATCTCGCGACCGAGAAGATAAATTCCATTTAGGATTTAATCTCAGCTGGGATTACTAAATGATTAAGATAAGACTTCTTCTTTTGATTTTGATAATTCTTTTAAGTCAAGGTAGGCTCCGGGCTCAGACCGAAATAAAGAACATCAGGCAGAAGCCAGTGGTTAAAGATATGATCTTCTCCGGCAACACCTATTTCTCCAACAACAAGATAGCCGACCAGATGTCTACCCAGAAGAACAGGTTTTATAACTTTCTCAAGAGAAAGAAGCTCAACCCTCGCAGGTTGTCAATGGATGCCTTGGCAATCGACTCACTTTATCACACTAATGGTTTTCTGGAGGCCAAAGCCAGTATAGATTACAAAATAGAAAATGGAAAAGCTATAGTTGAGGTGAAAATCGATGAGGGAAAACAGACCAAGCTGGGTAAGCTGGAGGGTACTGGTGGACTAAAGGATTTGAATGCCGCTGTGGAGAAAATAATAGACAAAGCAGAAAAGGGGAAACCTTATAACCCTGTAGAGATAGATGACATCTGTTTTGGGATACGCACTGTATATGCCAATCATGGTTATCCTTATGTTAAGATAGAGAAACAGATCGAGAGGGTTGAAGAGAAAAATGTAATAGATGTCAGTTTGAAGATTTTTCCGGATGAGAAGGTTTTCTTCGGGGAGGTTACCTGTCAGGGGTTAAAGTTTACTCATCCCCAGGTAGCATTAAGGGAGATAGTTTTCAAGCCGGGTGAAACTTATAGTCGAGAGAAACTCATTTATAGCGAGCAGAGGATTTATAGTACTGGACTCTTTAACTATATCACCTTAGATGCGAAAGAGCTTGAAGCCAAGCCTCTCAAGGCCGATTTCAATCTACGTTTGGTGGAAAAGAAACCAAGTTTCGTCAGGTTTAATGCGGGTTTAGCACGGGACCAGCAGCAGGATTTGAGTCTGGACTTTTTGGGAGAGTGGGGAAACAGAAATCTTTTTGGAACGGGCCGCAATTTAAGCTTGTCAGCTTACACCAGCTGGGTCATCATCACCAACCTAAAAAACCTCAATAACCGTTTTGCCATCAACTACACCGAGCCTTGGTTTGTAGGAATAAGACTACCCTTGTTTTTGGATGTTTATTATGAGCCGGGAGTGAGGAGTGTTTTTCAGGAGGATTACAGAATCGAGTCCTGGGGAGGAGATATTACCTTCGTTAAAGAATTCTATAGATACACCAAAGTCTGGCTGGGGGGGGGATATCAAAGGGTGTATATCTCTGGCGTGCCACAAGACCAGCAGGAAAGATTTCTCAACGAAATAGGGATAAATGTGAGAAGGAAGATAAATCTATCTGCGGAGAGAGATACGCGGGATAACCCTTTGATTCCTTCAAAGGGAGCATTCACCCAGGTTAATACTGAGCAGGTGGGCGGTTTTTTGGGAGGGCAAAACAACTTGATTAAATTCAATATTTCCTGGAACAGATATAATCCACTGGGCC
>DASWLN010000049.1:0-3855 GCA_036396115.1 Candidatus Zixiibacteriota bacterium | reverse complement strand
AATCTACAAGCAAGAAAAATATGACCAAACCCTGGCTGACATCTATGCTCTTTATCATGAAGAAGGTTATCTTTACGCGCGAGTAGAGGATAATACCGCCACTCAGGACAGCACCTTGAATGTCAACTACAATATCAACGAGGGGATTCCAGCCAATGTCAGAAAGATAAATATAGAGGGTAATACCAAAACCAAGGAAAAGGTTATCCGCCGGGAATTAGCCATAATGCCTGGTCAGAGATTCAGACGCTCAAGCTTAATGAGGAGCTTGCGCAACATGAATTACCTTAATTACTTTTCCAACGTCATACCAGATTATCAGGTTCTGGAAAATGGAGATGTTGATTTGATTATCAAAGTTGAGGAAAAGCCAACCGGCAGTATTCAATTTGGAGCAGGGTATAGCCAGACGGATAAGTTAGTGGGGACTTTGGGATTGGGCATCCCGAATCTTTTTGGGAATGGGCAGAATCTAGAATTGAACTTAGATTTCGGGAAAAGGAGAAACACCATTCAAGCCAGCTTCACGGAGCCCTGGTTTATGGATACCCCTACTTCAGTCGGTCTAGACATATATCAGATAAACAAGAATTGGTATGATGATTTCACCGAACAAAGAATAGGTGGAAGTTTGGGATTGGGTAGGAGATTGAAGTGGCCGGATAGCTACTTCAGAGTTGCCTGGCGTTATCGTTTGGAAGACCAAAAGTATTATGATTTCGACTCAACTTACTTAGCCGAAGTAGAAAATAAGTCTTATGATTTAAGTCAAACAAACTGGCCTTTGAGGAACTCCAGCACAAATTTCTCCATTATCCGCGACAGCAGGGACTTATCTCAATTCGCCACCAGAGGTTCAGTTCTTTCGTGGAACACCGAATTAGCGGGTGGGGTCTTGGGTGGAGATTACGATTACCACAAACACATATTTGAAGCTTCCAAGTATGTAAAGACCTTCTGGAGTTTCGTGTTGGCAATGAGAATGAAAGTGGGGGTAGTGGATGGGTACAAAAGCGCTGAGGTTCCATACAGCGAGAGGTTTTCGCCGGGTGGGACCGACCCAGATGGTGTAATAAGGGGGTATAACGACAGCTCCATAGGTCCCAGGGATGAAGACGGCTATTATTTGAGAGGCAGAAGTGTTCTGGTTTACAACGCTGAATACCAATTTCCCGTTGTGGAGCAGCAGATATACGGACTTTTCTTTTTCGATATGGGAAACAGCTGGTTGGCTGGAAAGGATATAGCACCCTTTGATTTTAAAGGTCTCTATAAGTCTGCTGGTTTTGGGTTGAGATTAGTGTTGCCTCCTTTAGGAATGATTGGATTTGATATGGGATATGGGTTTGATAAGGAGAGGGGAGGAGTGTGGAGGCCGCATTTTCAAATAGGTAGCACCTTCTAAAAACGGGGGAGCAGATGAAGATTCTGAAGATATTACTCTTATCTTTAATCTTTCTTGTTTGTTTTTGTGCCTTAGCTTTCCCTGAAGCCGGTAAGTTCGGATTTGTCAACTCGCTTCGCATTCAAACAGAATATAAAGAGTTCGCGGATGCCCAAGACAAGCTGGATAAAGATGTGACTATGTGGCAGACTGAACTGGATTCGATGAAAACGGAAATAGACAGCCTGCAGTATGAGTTAGACAAACAGAGCTTGCTCTTGAGTGAAGAGAAGAAAAAAGACAAAGAGGATGTCATAAGGGGCAAGAAACTGAAATATAAGCAATATTCCACTGAAGTCTTCGGAGTCAACGGGAAGATGGAAAGAAGGAATGCGGAATTAGTTAAGCCGATCCGTGATAAGATAATGTTGATTATAGAGAAGATAGCCCGGGAAGGAAACTATAGTTTCATTTTCGACTCAGTAGGAAGCAACATCGCCTATGCTGATAGGAAATTAGACCTGACAGATAAGGTGTTAGAGGAGCTAAGCAAGTTAGAAAAATAGATGAAGACTTTGGGTGAAATCGCCACCTATCTGGGTGGCAAGGTGAGCGGGGATGAATCCCTCAAGATAAAAAGAATATACGGAATTGAGCAAGCCCAGCCAGGTGATCTGACCTTTGTAGCTAATCCCAAATATGCAGGTTTTCTTTCCACCACCAAAGCTTCAGCTGCCATAGTGGGGGAAGATGTAAAAACGGACAGACTTTCCCTGATACTGCATCCTCACCCTTATTTTGCTTTCTGCAGAGCCCTAGGATTGTTCCATCCCCAAACCAAAAAATACGAGCCAGGTATTCATCCAACTGTTAGTTTGTCAAAGAAAAGTAAAATAGCAAAAAATGCCCATATTGGGCCTTACGTGGTGATAGAGGATGGAGTGGATATAAAGAGCGGGGTCACAATATTGGCTGGCAGCTTCATCGGCGCCAGAACATCAATTGGACAGAATTCTTTTATCTATCCTCAGGTAATAATAAGAGAAGATACAATCATAGGAAAAAACGTTATCATTCATCCAGGCACAGTCATAGGAAGTGATGGGTTTGGGTATGTTAAGAATAAGGGAGTTCATCATAAGATTCTGCAGGTAGGAAAAGTGGTGATCGAAGACGAGGTGGAGATAGGTGCAAATGTGACTATTGATCGAGCCACTTTGGGGGAAACCCGTATCGGGAAAGGAACCAAAATAGATAATCTGGTGCAGATTGCCCACAATGTGGTAATCGGAGAAAACACCCTGATAGCCGCTCAGGTGGGGATATCAGGCAGCACAAAGATAGGAAAGGATGTAGTAATTGCGGGTCAGGTGGGATTGGTGGGACATATTGAGATCGGAGATCGAGTCATTATTGGAGCGCAGTCAGGAGTGAGTAAGTCGGTTAAAAGCGATACGTTCATCTTTGGATATCCTGCCAGGGAAATACATAGATCTATGAGGATAGAAGCTTGTATTTCCCAACTGCCGGAGTATTTCAAACGTATAACCCAATTAGAGAAGAAGATTAGAGGTGGAGCCAAAAAGGAGGACAGATGAACGACACAATTGAGTTTACAGATGACAATTTTGAAGTTGAGGTCTTAAAATCGGATAAGCCAGTTTTGGTGGATTTCTGGGCGTCTTGGTGTGGGCCTTGCAGAATGGTGGGTCCTATAGTGGAGGAGATAGGTAAAGAATATGAAGGTAAACTAAAAGTCGGGAAGCTGAACGTAGATGACCACAATAGGACCGCATCCCAGTATGGAATTATGAGCATTCCATCCTTGCTTTTCTTCAAAGCCGGGCAGGTGGTTGATCAGGTGGTGGGAGCAGTTCCCAAGCAAACGCTAACCGATAAGATAGATAAAGTGTTGGGTAAAACATAAAATATGCCAGAGGAAAAAAAGTATTTAAATCCTTCATCTAAAGGAATAGATGAGATCCTAGATAGCAACAAAATAGTTGCGGTAGTCGGCTTGTCTTCTAATTCAGCTCGTCCCTCATATTGCGTGGCTGATTATCTCAAAAGCAAGGGCTATACGATAATCCCGGTTAACCCCAAAGAAAAAGAGGTCTTGGGAGAAAAAGCTTACCCTACCTTAAAAGAGATACCTCAAAAAGTGGATATAGTGGATATCTTTCGACAACCCGAGTTAGTGCTTCCCATTATAGATGATGCAATCGCAGTAGGAGCTAAAGTCATCTGGATGCAGGAAGGAGTAATCAATCATCAGGCAGCCCTTAAAGCATCGAAACATGGATTGAAAGTAGTAATGGATAGGTGTATACTTAAAGAGGTTCGCAGGCGCCTAAATAGGTGAGGTTATGCTATCCAAGATAATCTGGAAGGGAGATTTGCGTTTCGAGGGAAAGACCGAATCGGGGCATTCGGTTATAATGGATTCTTTAGTTAAATCGTATGGGCAAAGC
>DASWLN010000048.1:0-4620 GCA_036396115.1 Candidatus Zixiibacteriota bacterium | reverse complement strand
GTCTGCCATATTCTTACGATGCAACACCATGGTTATAGCTGCAGTCAACGTGGTCTTACCATGATCCACATGTCCGATGGTACCAATGTTAAGATGGGGCTTGGTTCGCTCAAAACGCTTCTTGGACATAAAACCTCCTGCTATTTCCTTTTTAATATCCTCTGATTTTAGTCAACAGGCTCTCAGAGATAGCTTCTGGAACCTCTTCGTAATGTGAAAACTCCATAGTATAAATTGCCCTCCCTTGCGAGAGCGAACGCAAGATAGTAGCATATCCAAACATCTCCGCCAAAGGAACCATGGCATCTACAACCCATCCATCAGCTCTTCTGGAGGTTCTCTCCACTCTTCCTCTACGAGCATTCAAATCTGCTATGACTTCACCCATATACTCTTCGGGAAGCACCACTTCCACCTTCATCACCGGCTCTAAGAGTATTGGATTAGCTTTCGTAAAACCATTCACAAGGGCATCTCGTGCAGCTGCCTTGAAATCAATTTCAGATGAATCAACCTCGTGAAAACTCCCATCCAGAAGAGTAACTTTAATATCTATCACCGGATAACCAGCCATCACACCGCTTTCCATCGATTCCTTAATCCCTTTCTCTATGGCTGGAACGAACTCCTTGGGAATAGTGCCACCTTTTAGCTTATTTTCAAAAACAAGACCTTTATGCCTCTCCGTGGGTTCCAGTCTTATCTTCACGGAAGCGTAATGGCCCCTACCTCCGGTCTGCTTTACAAACCTCCCTTCGGACTCAACCGTCTGGGTTATGCTTTCCTTGTAGCTCACCTGTGGTCTGCCCACATTGGCACCAACTCCGAACTCCCTCAACATCCTCTCCACCAAGATCTCCAAATGTAATTCACCCATCCCGGAGATGATCGTTTGCCCGGTCTCTTCATTAAAATTAACCTTGAAGGTTGGGTCCTCATCCATCAATTTCGATAAAGCGCTATCCAGTTTATCCTGATCCGCCTTGGTTTTGGGCTCAATTGCCACTGATATGACCGGTTCAGGAAAACTCATTTTCTCTAAGATTATCGGCTTCTTGGGGTCGCACAAGGTATTGCCGGTAGTGGTGTTCCTTAATCCCACTACGGCTGCGATATCTCCTGTATGAACTTCGCCTTTTTCTTCCCTTTTGTCTGCGTGCATTTCTAAGATGCGAACTATCCTTTCCTTCTGCTGGGTGTTACTGTTCAAAACCTGTGAGCCAGCTGAGACTTTTCCGGAGTAAACTCTGAAATAGATTACTTTGCCAACATAGGGGTCGGTTGCAACCTTGAAAGCCAAGGCGCAGAAATATTCGTTATCCGCTACTTTTCTCTGGGTTTCTTGATCGTTCTTGGGATTTATCCCTTTCACCGGAGGCATATCCAAAGGAGATGGCAAAAAGTCAATCACCGCATCCAATAGTTTTTGCACACCTTGATTCTTCAAAGCAGCTCCACATAGAACTGGAACTAACTTCGTATCTAAGGTGGCTTTTCTCAAGGCCCCTTTTATCTGCTCAATTTCAATTGGTTTTTCGTGAACAAAGTTTTCAAGCAACTGCTCATCGTAATCTGACAACGCCTCCAAAAGCTCCTCTCTTCTCTTCTTAGACTTCTGTTCAAATTCTTTTGGAATCTCTCTGTCTTCGAAAGTCCTACCCAAATCGTCTGCATGATAAACCCTGTAATTCATCTGAATCAAATCTATAATGCCCAAGAAATCATCTCCCTTTTTGACCGGAAGTTGGATAGGAACAGCCCTAGCCTTGAGTCTCTCCAGCATCGTCTCCAATACCATTTCGAAATCAGCTCCAACCCTATCCATCTTGTTAACAAAAGCTATCCTTGGAACTCGATACCTATCCGCTTGTCTCCACACAGTTTCGGACTGAGGCTCGACCCCTCCAACCCCACAGAAAACAGCAACAGCACCGTCCAGAACCCGAAGCGAGCGCTCCACCTCAGCTGTGAAATCAACATGGCCTGGAGTATCTATGATGTTTATCTGATGATCTCGCCAAAAACAGGTCGTGGCAGCGGAAGTTATGGTAATACCCCTTTCTTTTTCCTGGTCCATCCAATCCATAGTAGCTGCACCATCATCTACTTCACCTATGCGATGCGTTTTACCAGTGTAATAAAGTATTCTCTCCGTAGTAGTGGTCTTACCTGCATCGACGTGCGCCATTATGCCTATGTTTCTTACCCTGTCTAAAGGGAATCTGTCTACCATGAAAAAACTCCATCTATCAAAAGTGGAAATCCGGGAAGCAGACGGCTCATCCACTTCGAAAGTGGAGATTTTTAGAACCTTGCTCCGTACCAATCTTTCCAAACCTTTAAGTCTATACTTTTGTGAACCTGTAGCAATCACCATCTAAAATGCGCAAAAGCCTTGTTGGCTTCTGCCATCTTATGTGTATCCTCCTTCTTCTTTATAGCTGTCCCTTCGTTCTTCGAAGCGGCTACTAGTTCAGCGGCCAACCTCTCTGGCATGGTATGTTCACTTCTCTCTTTGGCATAACCTATGACCCAACGTATGGCCAAGGCGGTGCGACGGTCAGCTCTCACTTCAATCGGGATCTGATAGGTCGCTCCTCCCACTCTTCTGGATTTCACTTCCAAAAGGGGCTTAACGTTGTTTAAGGCTTTGTTGAAAACGTCCAAGCCTGGCTGGGAGGTCTTCTTATTAATCAAATCCATAGTCTCGTAGAATACATTCTCAGCCAAGCTCCTTTTTCCTCGCCGCATTAAGTTATTGATGAATTGAGTCACCAGAACACTCTTAAACTTGGGGTCTGGCAATCTCTCTCTTTTTGTAAAGCCTTTCTTTCTGGACACTTAAGCTACTCCTTTTCAATCTTTGGCCTTTTGGTTCCGTATTTCGACCTACTCTGCTTTCTATCCGCCACTCCAGTCGCATCTAAGGTGCCGCGAATAATGTGATAGCGGACTCCCGGCAAATCCTTCACCCTTCCCCCTCGAATTAAAACAATGGAATGTTCTTGCAGGTTATGGCCTTCACCTGGTATGTAAGCCGTGACCTCAAAACTATTAGTTAACCTTACCCTCGCCACCTTACGCAAAGCAGAATTGGGTTTCTTGGGAGTCGAGGTATAGACTCTGGTGCACACTCCTCTTTTTTGAGGCGAACCCGTAAGGGCTGGAGTGCTTGCCTTACTCCGAACTATTCGTCTCCCTTTTCTTATCAGTTGATTTATTGTAGGCAAGACGCTCCTCCATTTCCAGTCAAAGGCAAAAAGATACAAGTTAAACTTTTATTATACCTCATATTGTCGCTTTGGTCAAGGCTTTTCTTGCAATATTTCCATCTCGGAACGTGCTTCTTCCGGCGGTTCCTCCTCTTTTATTACAACTTCACGATATCTCTCCAATCCAGTTCCCGCCGGAATGAGATGCCCTATAATGACATTTTCTTTCAATCCCAAGAGGTAGTCGGTCTTGCCATTGATGGCTGCCTCGGTTAATACTCTGGTAGTTTCCTGGAATGAGGCAGCTGAGATGAAGCTCTCAGCAGAAAGAGAAGCTTTGGTTATCCCCAGAAGCAGTGGTTGGAAAGTAGCTGGCTCTCCGCCCTCAACTATGACTTTCTCATTTTCCTCCTTAAACCTATTCTTGTCCACAAACTCCCCTTCCAGAAAATTAGTGTCGCCCACATCCTCCACCCTAACCTTCTGCAACATCTGCCTCACAATCACTTCTATATGTTTATCATTAATCTTAACTCCCTGTAACCTGTATACTTCCTGAATCTCGTTGACCAGATATTCTTGCACCGCATTAGGGCCTTTGATTCTCAGTATATCGTGAGGGTCTATGGGGCCTTCACACAGTTTCTCTCCAGCCTTAACCTTGTCGCCTCCATGCACCCGCATATGTTTTCCGTGAGGAATCAAATACTCCCTGACTTCCCCCGCCTCTCCTCGAACGAATATCTGAGTGGAGCCTCTTACTATTTTTCCAAATTCTATCGTTCCATCCAACTCTCCCACCACCGCTGGATCCTTGGGCCTCCTGGCTTCAAACAACTCTGCCACACGGGGAAGTCCACCAGTTATGTCTCGAGTCTTGCTTATCTCTCGAGGGATTTTGACCAAGGCATCTCCGGCTTCAATCTCGTCTGCGTCATGTACCAGAAGATGAGCCCCGGTGGGTATCGAATAACCAGCCAGCTTTTTCCCTTTGTCATTAACTATGGCGATATTAGGTCTTAGGGTTTTATCTTTTTGTTCGATTATGACCCGCTGCCTTAACCCAGTGGTTTCATCCAACTCCTCACGTAAGCTCTTTCCCTCGGTGATATCCTGGAACTGAACAGTACCAGATTCTTCTGAAATAATGGTACTAGCATATGGGTCCCATTCAAAGATTACATCTCCTTTCGCCACTAGTACATTGTTCCCAACTTTCATCGTGGCTCCGTAGGGAACATTATATCTGGCTCTGACCCTGTCCTTTTCATCCAGGAGGACTATCTCCCCATCTCGACCCAAGACCACGACTCGACTATCCTTTTTGCGCACTTTTTTTATGTTCTTGTAAGTTACCTTCCCTTCGCTCTTGGCTATTACTTTGGATTGCTCCTCAATTCGAGCCGCA
>DASWLN010000047.1:0-7674 GCA_036396115.1 Candidatus Zixiibacteriota bacterium | reverse complement strand
TATTTTAGAGGGGTTAGGAAGGGCGGGAGTTGAAAAAAAATCGTCGAAAATGAAAATAGTTCTTGACAAAACCGCATGGTTATTGTATTTTTGGGGCGTTCACCTAAAACAATTAACCCTTTCGCCCTTAAGGAGGTGAGTAGATGACAAAGGAGGAACTGGCTGGTAAGATTGCTAAGGAGTGCAAAATCAGCAAAACCCAAGCCCACAAAGCCATTAATTCTTTCACGGACGGGGTAACCAAGGCTTTGAAGATGGGAAAGAAGGTGAGTCTGGTTGGTTTTGGAACTTGGAGCGTAGGTAAGAGAAAAGCTCGTATTGGCAGAAATCCTCAGACTGGAGCGACGATCAAGATCGCTGCAGCGAGAGTGCCGAAGTTCAAAGCGGGCAAGCAGCTGAAGAAAGCTGTAAAGTATTAAAATCGGGGTTTCATCTACTTGTGGAAGGCAGGGTAAAACCTGCCTTTTCTTCTTAAGTAAGGCAAAGTACGGCAACTCAGTGGAGTTGCCATTTTTGTTGTTGACTATTGGAAATAATGTATTAAATTTTTTAAGTTGAAAAGGAAAAGGACGAATCTGTGCCGATTTTTAGAGACCTTTACCATAAAAGAAAAAATGAGATATTAGGGCTACTGTTAATTGCCTTAGGATTGATGCTTTTGATTAGCCTTTTGACCTACGATGCCCAAAGGGATTTAAAGTACCTGAAAAGCCAGATGAGCTTGGGTAATCTCTTTACTACCCGGGTCAATAACGCCGCTGGCATAGTGGGGCTTTTAGTTTCCTATTACCTGTATTATCTTCTCGGTGTTTGCGCCTTGGCTGTTCCGTTATTCACTCTGGCCTGGGGAGCAAATCGCTTGTTTAAATGGGACCCCATCTGGCTTTTGAAAAAGCTGCTTTATCTTTGCCTTTTCTTCTTCCTTCTGGGTTCGACCTTTTTTGTTTCTACGGTGGCGGGAAATCGAGCCTGGTCATTTTCCAGAGTTGAGGTGGGTGGTTGGCTTGCCCTAAATTTCGCCAAACTCTGGGTAGTCATACTTGGTCACATAGGTAGTTATTTATTCTTGATTACGCTCCTGATTATAATCATAGTCTTGATTACTCCCTGGGGATTTGGCGACTTATGGCTGGCGATTAAGCCTTTTCTTTCCAGCTTGGTCAAGCGAGGTGGGCACGTAGCGGAGATGCGGAGGATTAAAAAACAAAGAGTCAAAAGAGAAAAACAGGTAAGAGAAGAGTTGGAGGAAAAATCGATTGGGGAACAGATTGAGGCACCCCAGGTGGAAAGTAATGCCAAGTCTCTTAAGTTAGTTCAAAATAAGTATCAACCCAAGGAGGGTGGGGAGTATCGTTTCCCAACTTTAGATCTTTTGGACGAACCCAGCTACGCTAAATCTTCAGTTTCAGATGAGGAGTTGAACAATACCGCCAAGGCATTAAGAGAGAGTTTGGCAACTTTTGACATTGGGATTGAAGAGGATTTCATCGAGAAAAGCCCGGGACCGATTATAACCCGCTACGAGTTCAAACCGGCTCCGGGGATAAAGGTTAACCAGATAGTCAACTTGGCAGATGATCTAGCCTTAGCCCTGCAAGCGAGAAGGGTCAGGGTGGTTGCCCCTATTCCAGGTAAAGCTGCGGTTGGAGTTGAGATTCCGAATAAAACCCCTCAAACTGTGTATATAAAGGATATTCTGACTTGTACTGGCTTTCAAAATGAAAAACTGCGTCTGCCCATCGGATTGGGCAAGACCATCTCCGGCGCTCCCTTTGTTGCCGACTTAGCCAAGATGCCCCATCTTTTGATTGCCGGAGCTACCGGCTCAGGAAAAAGTGTGTGCATAAACGTGATAATCTCCAGTCTGCTCTACCGCCTGCATCCGGAAGAGATAAGATTTATCATGATAGACCCCAAGATGCTGGAGTTAACAGTATATGATGGTATTCCCCATCTGGAAGGAGAGGTTTTAACCAGTCCCAAGAAAGCGGAGAAGGTTTTAGCGGATGTGGTGGTGGAGATGGAGGAAAGATATAGAAGATTGGCTAAGGCTGGAGTTAGAAATATTGAGGATTACAATCAGAAAAAAGGAGAAGATGGCATACTCCCTTACATCGTCATCGTGGTGGATGAATTAGCTGACCTGATGATGAGCAGTTCCACCCGCACTGAAGCTTTAATCACTCGCTTAGCCCAGATGGCGCGCGCAGTTGGAATACACCTCATCTTAGCCACTCAAAGGCCTTCAGTGGACGTTATAACCGGACTGATAAAAGCCAATTTCTCTGCTCGCATTGCCTTCCAGGTAGCTTCCAAGATAGACTCCCGCACCATAATTGACATTGGTGGGGCAGAGAAGCTTCTGGGAAATGGGGATATGCTTTTCGTTCAGACCGGACATCCGGAACCCAGAAGAATACATGGTGCTTTTATTTCCAGCCCTGAGACGGAGAGAGTCGTGGATTTCATAAAACTGCAGAATTATAGGGTTTCGCCCACGGAGATATTTGCCCGGGAGGAAGAGGAGAAGAGAGTTTTCCAGGAAGAAGAGGAAAGGAATGATGACCTTCTGATGAGGGCGGCGGAACTTGTGGTTCGGCACAAGCAAGGTTCAGTTTCGCTTCTACAGAGAAGATTGGGAGTTGGTTATCAGAGGGCCGCTCGCTTGATTGACCAGTTGGAGGAATATGGTGTGGTGGGACCTTATGATGGGAGCAAAGCCAGAGAGGTATTGGTGGATGCGAATTATCTGGAGAGTGTGGAATTTTTAAAAAGGAGAAAAGTTGAGTAAGGAAAAACGGCTATTATTTTTTTTATCTATATTTGTCGCCAGTGCTTTCTCGCCAAAGGCGTATCCCCTCACAGTTGAGGATTTGATGGGCCAGCTCAACAACAAATACAGCTCGTTTGAAGATGTGAGGATGGAATTCACGCAGAGCATAAGTTCGGACGTCTTTGAAAGCAAAAGCCATTTCCAAGGGCAGATTTATATTAAGAACCCGGACAAGTTCAGAATCGAAACCCTCCAGCAAACCATAGTTGCCAATGGTGAATACATCTGGGTCTATTCCGAAGAGAACAAGCAGGTAACTAAAAACAGGTACGATCCCTCAAGCGGAATACTCTTGCCCTATCGATATCTCAATAGTTTCAAGGATGATTATAAAGCCAAACTGGATAAGGAAGAGCTGATTAAGAAAAGATGGTGCTACAAATTAGTTCTAACCCCCAAAGACGAAAACAGTTTTGTTACCAAAATGATTATATGGGTGGATAAGGAGACTCTCTTGACTCTGAAGTTGGAATACTGGGATTTGAATGATAATGAGGTCACCTTTCTTTTCAAGAATATCAGGATAGATTCTAAGATAGATGATTCCGAATTTGTCTTTAAAATTCCCCCTGGAATTGAGCTTTTGGACCTAAGCGAGTGAAGTCTGGATTTATCATATACAAACAAAGGTATAGTCTTGAAAGAGCTTGTGAGCTTCATCAATTTGGGCTGTCCCAAAAATGATATTGACTCTGAGATTATGCAGAGGCTACTTGCAGAACAAGGATACTCCCTGACAGACAAACTAAGTGATGCAGGGGTGTTTGTGCTTAACAGTTGCGCTTTCATTCAATCTGCCAAGGAAGAATCAATCCATAAGATAATGGAACTAATCAAGTTAAAAGAAAAAAACAAAAAACTCATCGTAGCTGGGTGTTTAGCACAACGTTACGCCAAAAACCTGTGGGAGGAGATTCCTGAAATAGATGGGCTTTTGGGAATAAACCAGCTGGCTTATGTGGCTAAAGCCTGTAATGGAGTACTAAAAAACAAAAGATATTTCAAACCATTTCCTCAAGCAAAAGGGAAAACTTGGATTGAGACGAAAAGATTAAAACAGAAATCCCCTTATGCTTACATAAAGATTGCGGATGGCTGCAGCAACAACTGTGCTTATTGTGCCATTCCTCAAATAAGGGGAAAATACAGAAGCAAGCCGATGGAGTTGATTTTAAGAGAAGCCGAGGAGCTAGTCTCTTATGGAACAAAAGAGATAAATTTAGTTGCCCAGGATACAACTCTGTACGGAATTGACCTGTATGGCAATAAGAAATTAGCTTGTCTTTTGGATAAACTCTCAGGGATTCCTCAGCTCAAATGGATTCGTTTGCTTTACACTCATCCTGCCCATTTCGAGGACGAAATGATTCACGAAATAGCTTCAAATGACAAAGTATGCAAGTATATTGATTTACCTTTACAGCATATTTCAGATAAAATTCTATCCCGGATGAATCGTCAGGTAAGCTCAAAAGAGGTTAACCTCCTAATCGATAAATTGAGAAAGAATATACGAAATCTGACCCTCCGCACCTCTCTTATGGTTGGTTTTCCAGGGGAGACCGAAAAAGATTTTAAGCAACTTTTGGAGTTCGTTCAGAAGATAAGATTTGACAAACTCGGAAGTTTCGCCTATTCGCGAGAGGAAGGAACTAAAGCTTATAATCTGCCAAGGCAGTTGCCAACTGAAACCAAATTAGAGCGTCTGGATAAGCTGATGCTAACCCAACAGGAAATCTTTTTTGAGGAAAACCAGAAGAAGATAGGGAAGAAGCTTGAGGTCTTGGTTGAAGCAGAGGACGATGGATATTTTGTTTGCCGAAGCCAGGCTGAGGCGCCGGAAGTTGACAATGCAATTTTAGTCAAGAGCAAGAAGATGAAAATAGGCGATTTTGCGAAAGCGGAAATCATTGGCAGTTGCGCTTATGATTTAATAGCCCAAATTGGAAATTAGAGGTTATTTTTGGAACTTTGCGCATATTCGACAAGTAGAGATATAAAGATAAGACAGACCAAGTGCCGCACCGCTCTTTCCCCTTCCAAAATAGAGGGTGTGGATTATGCTTTGAATCCTTATGTTGGTTGTGAGCATGGATGCGTTTATTGTTACGCAGTTTTTATGAAAAGATTCAGCGACCATCGAGAGGAATGGGGTGAGTTCGTAGATATCAAGGCGAATTTTGTTGAGAAATTGGCTAACCAATTGAAAAGGGCAAAGCCGGGCGTGATAATGCTGGGCACAGTAACTGATGCTTATCAACCTCTGGAAAGGGAAGTGGGGCTTAGCCGCAAATGTTTAGAGCTTCTGACAGAGTATGATTTTGAAGTTCATATTCAAACCAAGTCAGATTTGGTTTTAAGAGATTTAGATTTGTTGAAACAGATGAGGAATTGTCATATCGGCTTTACCATAACCACCTTAGACGAAAAGATAGCCAGTCAGTTTGAACCGAAAGCCTCTAAGGTAAGCCAGCGCCTGGAGGCCTTGAAGGTCTTATCTGAAAATGGACTTGATACCTTTGCTTTTGTTGGTCCAATTCTTCCATCATTTTCAGACAATGTCTTATCCTTGAAAAAGATTTTTCAAAAGCTTAAAAGTTTGGCAATAGAAAAAATCTACGTTGACCGCATGCATTACTGGGGAGATAGGTGGGAAAGGATAAGGTCTTTTATAGGGGAGTGCTATCCCCACCTCTTGGACTACTATAAGTGGAGTAAGGGCAATTACGAACAGTATTCAGCTAAATTGAGAGATTCAGTTTACAGGAGTTTGGCTGGAATTGATTTGAATTGTGAGATACTCTTCTAAAAAAGGAGGAGCGGATGGGTTTAGGAGTGAAATTGATAAGAAGGGCTGGCATAATAGTTTCCCGATGGCTGAGTTTAATCTTAGTCTTGATTTATTTGGGTCAGGCAGGGGCGATCGCATACTTGGTCTACGACAAGCTCCAGACCGAAAGGATTTTAAACCAGCAGAAAGAAAAGATGAAAGAGTTGGAAGAGAAATTGAAAATCTATCATATCATTGAGGATTTCCAGGTCGGTTTTGACCGTAAGGAAGTCGGAGAATTAGCCCAGGTGATTCATGAGGAAAGCAAGAAATATGGCTATGACCCGCTTCTCCTCATATCCATAATCATAACCGAAAGCTCATTCAGGCCGGGGCAGGTTTCTTATCTAGGAGCAGAGGGCTTGATGCAGCTCAAGCCGTCAGTCGGCTTCGAATTAGCTCAGAGGAGAAAACTGCAATGGTTTGGAGACAATTCGCTTTCCATTCCAACTCTCAACATACAACTTGGGGCACTTTATCTTTTCGAATTGATTTTGGAATTCAAGGATGTGAAGCAGGCCCTAATCGCCTATAATTTAGGTGAAAACAATCTGAGATTATGCATCAAGGAAGGCAGAGCTTTGCCAGACAGGTTCTTATTCAAAGTATTGAGCAAATATAAGGAGTTAAGAGAAAAATACAATGGTTGATTTAAGAATCAATTCAATTCTCCTGTCTTTGGCAATGAGTTTGTTTCTGTTTCGCTTGAGTTGGGCAGAGGAGCCAAAGAATAATGAAAATTTCTTGAGGGAAATGATTGCTCAATCCTTGAATCAATCCTTCTCAGAGGCCATCCCGCAGATGAAGGATACGGTATATCTCAAAGAAGAAGAAGAGCACCCAGCTTTGCGGCTTCTAAGGGAGGAACTGGTTAGCTATCTGATGCAGGCCAAAAAGGGAGTTTTCCTGTTTGATTCAACTAAGATAAACTCTCCTTTTTCGCAGAACGCAAGCATATTAAAATATCATCTAACTGAACTTAAAATCAGTTACCCCAAAGCAGAAAGAAGGGGCTTTCTGGGTAAGAGGATTGTTACTCGTGAGTGAAAGGTGAACGCTTTCTTTCACTTAGTGAATGCCACAAACAATGAAATAGTCTGGCAAACCGGGGTGGAATATAAAAAGTTGGACAAACTTGGTATAGATGCCCTAAAATCGGCAGAAAATAAGAATTTGCCATTCCTGTATGCGGATTTACCCTCCAGCGCTACTCGGAAGTATGTTGAGCCAGCTTTAGTCACTGCACTGGTGGGGGGATTGGTTTATATATCTTTCGCCAATCGTTAGACTTTAGGAAAGGACAAAAGATGAAGAGGTTTTGGGTCTGTCTGGTAGTTTTTGTTTTTCTTTTAGGATGCGCCTCCAAGAGCAAGATAGCGCCTCGCAATGCTGAGGAGCAGTTCGAGATCGCCAAAGACAAATATCAAAAGAAGAAATACGATGAAGCGGTAACTGAGTTTTATAAAGTCATTTTCAGCTATCCCGGAGCGAGCTTCATAGATTCCGCACAATTCCATTTGGGTATGTGTTACTATTGGCAGGAGGACTACTCCTTAGCTATAGCTGAGTTCAAGAAATTGCTGAGCAGTTTTCCCACCAGCAGATTGGCGGATGAAGCCGAATATTTCATCCCCTTATGTAATTATTATATGTCCCTTAAAGCACCACTGGACCAGGAAGATACCAAATTAGCTGTGGAGGGGTTTGCTAATTTCCTGGATTATTATCCAGACAGCCCTTATGTTCCACGGGCAAAAAGATACCTGCTTGAAGCGCGTAGCAAATTGGCTGAGAAGGCTTACCGAAATGGTGTTCTCTATATTAAACTGGATCAATATCCGGCTGCTTTGATATATTTTAATGAAGTTTTGGACAAATATGGTGATACCAAATGGGCGGGCAAATCGATTTTCAGAATAGCTGAGGTTTACCAGAAGCAGGGCGAGCGGGGTAAGGCTTTAGAGAAATATAAAGAGTTAATGCAGAATTACCCTCAGGAGGAGTTGGTGAA
>DASWLN010000046.1:0-4525 GCA_036396115.1 Candidatus Zixiibacteriota bacterium | reverse complement strand
AAAGCAAGGGTCCATCTCCAATGGAGATAGTGGCTTTGGCTTTGGGTGGATGCACAGGTATGGATATAGTTAATATTCTTAAGAAAAGAAAAGTGGAATTGAGAGATTTCCAAATCAACATAACATCTGAAAGAAAAGAAGAGGAGCCCAGGGTTTTCTCCAAGATAGAAGTTGAGTATTTGATTGGTGGAGAGGGAATAAAAGAGGAAGATGTAGCCCTAGCGGTTAACCTTTCTAAGGATAAATACTGCTCCGTAGGTAAAATGCTGGAGGGGACAGCCGAGATAAGATACAAGTGGAAAATAGTAACGGATAAGCTTTCTTAATGGAGATTGGCCAATTAGGCACTGTTAAAAGTGACTAATTTTTTGTTTTTAAAAGGGGTTTTGTTTGGGTTTTAAATTCCGATAGAATATAATAGGGTGAAATATGTCTAATTCTGAAGTAACAGATGAGCCGGGATATGGCAGAATGACCAGGATAGTCAAACTCCTTTTGATAGTCAACACTGCTTTCCTTCTCTTGAAGTTTATTGGAGGGAGCGTCATATGGCAGCAAACGTTGCATTGGCTGGGTTTAACTCCAACTATGGTCAGGCAAGGAGACATCTGGCAGTTGTTTACCTATATGTTCTTGCATGGTGGTTTCTTCCATCTGTTATTCAATATGTTCACCTTGTGGATGTTCGGATGCGAGATAGAGAGGAGCTGGGGTTCTCGAGAGTTTCTAAAATATTATACAATAACCGGTGTAGGAGCAGGCATCTTGACGGTTGTCTTAACCTTCATCTTACCTTTGATTCCGAAACTTCCCCAAATAGATCCAGCTATTCCTACAATCGGGGCTTCAGGAGCGATTTTTGGGATACTGGTGGCTTACGCCTTGATGTTTCCTAATCGCCTGATTTATATCTGGTTTCTTTTTCCAGTTAAAGCCAAGTATTTGGTAGCTTTCTTTGCTGTATTCACTTTAATCGCCTCATTTAGGTACAGTGGAGGCGGTGTGGCTCATTTTGCGCACCTGGGAGGTATGGTAGTCGGTTATCTTTATATAAAAGCTGACTGGAAACTGGCAAGCATCTCCCACTTTCTGAGGGAACTGAGATACAAGCGGAGATTGACAAAAGTGACCAAGGATAAACAAGAGGAAATGGATATAATGGAGCAGGTGGATAGAGTATTAGATAAAATCAATGCCCATGGAATGGATAGTTTAACTAATAGAGAAAAGAAGCTTCTGGAAAAAGCCAGTCATCTTTTGTCCAAGAGATGACGCTGATGCTGGACCAACGGCCAGGGAGGTTGGTATGTCGATGAAAATATTGGTAATAGATGATAGCCCCACTATGAGAAGCGTGGCTGAATCTTCATTGCGTCAAAAAGGATACGAGGTCATGCTGGCGGATGGTATACAGAGGGGCTTGGAGTTGATGCAATCTAACAAGCCAGATTTTATTTTGCTGGATTACTCCTTGCCGGATATAGATTGTGGCGCAATGTGTAGAAGGCTAAGAAGTGAGGAGCAGTCAAAGGATGTGCCCTTGGTGGTGCTTTTGAGCTCTGCCGAATTGAATGTTAAGGCAGAGCTGACGGAATGCGGAGCAGACGGTTTCATCGTTAAGCCATTCACTGCCAAAGAGCTATTAAGTACCGTAGAGGAGGTCACTGCCAAGAGGTCTCCCCAGGGCCAAGCCACGGAGCAGGAAGGAGGGCTGTCCCAGCCGAGCGAAGGAGATAAACTTTCGGATAGCGACAAAATAGAGTTCGATGCCATGCTCATAGATAGCTCGAAGAAGCCGAAATCACCGCAGAAGGATACATTTGAAGAGAGCTCCGTTTCTCTTGACCTGAGCAGTATCCATGCCAGCGGACCAATAGAAGAGAACGTGGTCTCGCCAGATAGTTTGTCTGACTCCTCCAAAATCAAGACCGATTCCGACTTTAGCTTATCGCATGACTATAATTGGTTCGTCTCCGAGATAAAAAAGGAGATGAAAGAAAATGGTGAGGAGAAGCTACAACCAGAAACAGAAATCATTAGCGAGAGCACCTCAATTGATTATATGTCCAAGATCAATTTAGAAGATGAGTCAAAATCAGCCGTAGAAAAAACAGAGACACCGACGGACAAGGAATTCGAGCATTTTCTGTCCGACTTTAGAAAGGAGATGGAGGGAGTGGACATTGGTGAGGAGAGTCCGGGTGTCACTGCCAAAGAGAAAGAAAAACCCCAGGAGGCGAAGCCAAGAAGTGAGGAAGCAGAGGCAGCTCACCAGGAAAAACTCGATCATAATAAATTGGCTGACCGAATCGTAGAAGACATATCTGAAAAAATAGCTCAACAGATAGCCAGTAAGATAGACCGCGATTTTCTCAAAGAGATGATAGAGAAATATCTAAAGGAAAAGTGAAGCCTCCCGGTGATAAATGACGGGGCTTCCAAAATATAAAAGGCCCTCGGCTTCCCTCGGCTTCCCTCGGCTTCGCCGAGAGGCGAGCGCCGAGAGGCGAGCGAGACTTTCTGGCGGAGGCGAGTAATTCAAATAATCCAATTGAGTTATCCAAGGGAATATTGGGTTAACTCAGCAATTTTCTTCAGTAAATTATGCTGAACATCTCCATATTAACTGCTTTTTTGGCAGGGATAATGTCCTTTATCTCCCCTTGTGTTCTGCCGCTAATTCCGGCTTATCTTTCGTTTATTTCCGGTTTTTCCATAGAGGAGATGCAAAACGGAGCAAATAGGTGGAAAATATTAAAGAAAGTAAGTCTTAATTCTTTATTTTTCATCTTGGGGTTCTCATTTGTTTTCGTGGCTATGGGGGCTTCAGCCACTTTCTTGGGAAGTTTATTGCGTTCACACATCTCACTTTTTACCAAAATAGCAGGCATAATAATAGTGGCTTTTGGATTGCATCTTCTGGGCGTTTTCAGAATTCCTTGGCTCTATTACGAGAAGAGATTTCACACTCAGGGAAGAACTTTAGGCATCATAACACCATTTATCCTAGGACTGGCTTTTGCTTTTGGTTGGACTCCTTGCGTTGGTCCGATCTTAGCTGGAATGCTTTTGCTTGCTTCCACCCAAGCCAGCGTTTTCAAGGGAATGCTTCTTTTGGCTTTCTATTCTTTGGGATTGGGAATCCCCTTTTTTGTGGCAGGTTTAGGATTCAATCTGTTCATCGACCTTTTTGAGAGATTTAAAAAGAGCTTGAGGATGATTGAAATGATAAGCGGATTATTTCTGGTTCTGATTGGCGTTTTGCTTTTTCTCGACTCCTTCAGACTTATCTCCGAGTTCCTATATAGGGTGCTCCCCTGGCTGACAGTTGGTTAAACCGCTCTTTAGCGCTATGTGAAAAAGTTGTTTTTTTAAGAGTCAACTTCTATTATATTTACAGAATATGAGGAAACTCAGATTAGATCTGTTTCTCGGTTTTCTGATTTCGTTATTGTTTTATCCATCTGCCCAAGCCAATTGTTTGGAGAACGAGAAGTTGTTGCCGGAGATAATAGGCGGCTGGAGGGCGTGCGATTCTTCCTCCTGTTATGATCGTGAGAACCTTTTCGATTATATTGATGGTGGGGCAGAGATTTATTTGGCCTATGATTTCAAAAGTCTAACTGTTCAGAAATACTGCAGAGACACAACCCAGATAATAGTGGAAATCTATCAAACCGAAACACTAGCAGATGCTTTCGGCTTGTACTCCCAGAGCTCTATGAAACGGAACATAACATTTGCTCAAAGAGGGGGTTATGAATCCGGGGAATTGAGGTTCCGAAAAGGAGCTTATTTTGTCCGCATATTTAACTGGAAAGAAAAAGACAACCTCAAGAAAGAGATATTGGAGTTAGGGAGGAGGATAGCAGGAAAGATGAAAGGTGAAGAAGGGCTTCCAGTTCTTTTCTGTGCATTACCCAAGCTGGGTTTGGTCTCTGGTTCAGAGCGCTATCTTCACCAGCAGATTTCATTGAACAGAACATATTTCATATCCAATCAAAACATTTTAAACTTAAACTTCAAGACGAACGTGGTTATTGCGGATTATAGAATGCAGGGTGATTCTTTGAAATATCTTTTGATTCAATATCCAAATGGGGTTGAGGCTGAAAGGGCTTGGCAGAGCTTTAATCGGTCTTACGCCAAGGGGAAATTAAAGCCGTATTCGAGTGTTGTTGGACTTGAAATCGGTGAATTCATCGGTGCCTTTTTAATCAAAAGATATTTAGGAATAGTGCTAGAGGGCAAAAAGAAGGAGGGTGCTCTATATCTTTTGGGGCTGTCCCAAAGTGAATTAGAGCAAGTCCTAAGGGAGGGGAAGCTCCCCTTGAAAGGAGTTACGAATTGATGGCGAAAAACAGGTTCACTCGTCGCCAGTTCATCCAAAGCTCTATCGCCACTTTGGCTCTGGCCAGTCTTTCTGAACTGCCGAGGTCCAAAGTTCTGGCTGATACGTTGAACCCCTACCCCAATTTAGCAGTGGTCACGGACGCAGAACCGGTGGCAATTACTCGTAAAGTCA
>DASWLN010000045.1:0-2016 GCA_036396115.1 Candidatus Zixiibacteriota bacterium | reverse complement strand
TGTGGGGGCAGACATAGTTTGGGTATCATACTTTAAGGCAATTGCAATGGAAGTTGGATTGGTCACCACCACATCTGCCTTGGGAACCTCCTTCATCATTCTCCTTCTGGCCATCTCCCTTTGAACTCTTCTTATTCTGGAGCGAATCAACGGGTCTCCCTCAGTCATTTTCAACTCTTCCTTGAGTTGATCTTTGGTCATCTTTAACCCTTTCTCGAACTGCCACTTCTGGAAAGCATAATCCAAAACGGATAAGATTATCAGAGCTAAGGCGGTTCGCATACCCACTCGAAATACCATCCTAGAGGCGAAGACCAAAATCTGCCAGACGTCCTTGTCCGCCAAAGAGATGTAGTTATTCATCTCCGCTTTGATGGTGACGTAGGAAACGTAACCGATTATCACCAGCTTAACCACATCCCGAATTAGATTGAAAAGCGATTGCTTGGATAAGATGCGCTTTATCCCTTTGGCGATATTTAATCGGTCCAACTTGGGAGTTAGTGGCTCAGCTGAGAAGACTATCCCCACCTGGGCGAAATTGACCAAAAGGGCAACCACCGCCAGGGCTAAGACAACTGGAATTACAATTTTGGCAAAAGCGAGCATCCAGAATAAAAGCAGGGTGTGAAAATTCCCCATTGTCAGATTAATCAAGTTCATGCTGTCCAAGGTTCCGACCATAAAATTTGAGAGTTCGTGGTAGATATATGGGGCCAAGAAATTGAGGATTAGAAAACAAAAGAAGATTAAAGCCGCCGAGCTGAGCTCCATCGACTTCGTCACCTGTCCCTTTTTTCTGGACTCCTCGCGATGCCTGGGTGTTGCTTCTTCGGTTTTTTCCTGGAACTCTTCAGCTCCTTCGGCCATAATTTCCTTTCTAACTCATCTAACTCAAATAGTTAATCAGCCAACCAACATCCAAATCCAGATTCATAATCAATTTCTCCAAGATCAAACTGAACAAGGGCAAGCTGAAGACCAGCATCACCAGACCGACTCCGATCTTCAACGGGAAACCGACAATGAACACGTTCATCTGCGGCATGGTGCGGGCGATTATCCCCAAAGCCACATCTGTTAAGAAAAGCGTTACCATTAAGGGTGCGGCAATCTTTATGGCGATGACAAACGACATGGCCATCATACTGACCATCTTCTCAGCTGCCAGGGAGGAGAATCCAATTGCCCCCGGAGGAATGATCTTGAAACTCTGGAAAATGCTTGAGATTAAAATGTGATGCCCGTTGATTGCCAAGAAGAATAGCATTGCCAATAAAAACTGCAGCTCACCGATAACTGATGTTTGTTCCTGAGATTGAGGGTCGAAAACGCTCACCAAACCAAAACCGATTTGTAGTCCCACAAGTGATCCACCCATCTGCACTCCCAAAAATATCAAGAGAAAAGCGAAACCGATAAATAGTCCGGCTATAAGCTCTTTAGCCAAGAAAAATCCCAAAGGTATGATCTCCTGTGGAAAGTTCACTGTTACTGTGCTGGCCAGAGGGACCAAGATGAAGGACAAAATCAAAGCTAACCCTATCTTGATTTGTCGTGGAACAGCCTGATGCCCAAAAATGGGTGCCGCGATCAAAATCCCGCTTACTCTCAAGAGGATTAAAAGAAATGTCTGTAACTGTTGGGCAGTGTAATCGAAAATTGAAATCATCTAATTCTTTCAGTTCTTACTGGTAAAGCTTGTGCGAAATTATTGTGGGTTGAAATTCACTCAAGTGTTGAGCAAATCTTATGCCTATTGTATGGAATCTTTGTAGATGACAGGTAAGTTTTTATTGTGTTATGACTTAGGAGGAAAGTATTTTTTTATGAGAGTATGTTAGTCTTTGCTCTATTGGAAAATATTTCCTCTATTTTGGATAACCTTTCCTTTCTTAAGATTATATGGGAACACCGGTTAAGTGCAGGATTTAACTTTTGAACAGCTGGCTAATTTTCGAGCAGATGGAAAGGTGAGAGCGTAGGGACAATTCATGAATTGCCCCTACAAAGATA
>DASWLN010000044.1:0-3600 GCA_036396115.1 Candidatus Zixiibacteriota bacterium | reverse complement strand
AGGTGGCTTGGAGCTTACATCGTAGGCTACCCGATTCACCCCTTTAACCTGATTTATTATCTGGTTGGATATTTTCTCAACTAAATGATAAGGGAGACGGGCCCAGTCAGCAGTCATCCCGTCTAAGCTGGTTACCGCCCTTAAGGCAACTACATTCTCGTAAGTTCTCTCGTCTCCCATAACTCCTACGGTTTGGATAGGCAAAAGCACGCAGAAAGCCTGCCAGACTCTATTATAAAATCCGGACTCCTTTAAATTCTGTATGAATATCCTGTCCGCCTTTCTCAGAATACTCAATCTTCCTTCAGTCACCTCTCCTAAGACTCTGACCGCCAGTCCTGGACCTGGAAAAGGGTGCCTTCCTATTATCTTTTCCGGCAGGTCTAATTTTCTGCCTATCTCTCTGACTTCATCCTTAAAAAGCTCCCTTAATGGCTCAATCAGCTTAAGTTTCATTTTGGCTGGCAACCCACCCACGTTGTGGTGCGATTTTATGGTGGCGGATGGTCCTCTAGAAGAGGTACTTTCAATAACATCCGGGTAAAGAGTTCCTTGGGCTAAAAATTTTGTTTTTCCGATTTTTTTAGCCTGGACTTCGAACACTTGAATAAATAATTTACCTATCCTTCTTCTCTTTTCTTCTGGGTCGGTTATTCCCTTCAGGGCGGAGAGAAATTTATCCTTGGCATCCACGAAAGTTAAATTCATTTTCAATTTTTTGAAAGTCTCAACTACTTCCCCAGCTTCACCCTCCCTTAATAAACCGTTGTTCACAAAGATGCAATTAAGCTGTTTTCCAATAGCTCTGTTTATGAGAACAGCGCAGACTGAAGAATCTACCCCTCCGCTCAGACCACATAACACCTTGTCTTTACCCACTTTCTTTTTTATCTCTTTTATCTGGGAATTTATGAATGAGGCAGGAGTCCAGGTTCCTTTACATCCGCATATAGTAAATAGAAAATTCTTCAGTATCTTTTTACCCTCTTGAGTATGCGCCACTTCCGGATGGAATTGCAAGCCGAAGATTCTTTGCTTTAAATTGGCCATGGCCGCATAGGGTATATCTTCAGTATGAGCCAAGATCTTATATCCCTTTGGAACTCGAATCACATTATCCCCATGACTCATCCACACCACACTGCTATTCTTTACATCTTTCAAAAGCATATCCGCATAATCTATCTTTAAAACCGCCCTGCCATATTCCCTGTTTTTCGCCTTTTCGAGTTTTCCCTCAAATATTTTAGCAATAAGCTGAAGCCCATAACAGATGCCCAAAACCGGCACCCCCATCTCAAAAATACCCTTTTTGCAGAAAGGGGCATTCTTATCGAACACGCTGGCAGGACCACCGGATAGCACAACCCCTTTTAAATTTTTGTCCCCATAAGAGGACATATCCTGATTAAAGGGGGCTATCTCGCAGAAGACCCCAAGCTCCCTTATCCTTCGGGCAATAAGTTGAGTGTATTGCGAGCCGAAATCCAAAATCAGAATTCTTTCTTGAGATTTACTTTTCATTACCAAACCTTCTGTTGTAATATAGTGTCTTTGCGCCAATTTGTATCGTCTATTTGTGGATAATCTAAGTTGTAATGTAACCCCCTGCTTTCCTTTCGCATCAAGGCAGAACTTACAATCAGGTCAGCTACCAGCGATACATTTCTCAGCTCTATGACATCATAGGTTACCGGATTCAGATTGTAAAACTCGTTTATCTCTTTAAGAAGAGTATCTATGCGGGACTTAGCCATTTCCAGACGGCTATTTGAGCGAACGATGCCCACGTAGTCCCACATCGCCTTTTCTATTTCACTGCGGTTATGCGAGATGATGACCCATTCTTTTTGGTCAAAGACCCCCTCTTCGCTCCAGGGGGGAATTTCAGGAAAAGAAAAATCTTTCTTGAACTCCTCCTTAGAGCTCTCCGCGGCGAAATGGGCAAAGACCACTGCCTCCAGAAGAGAATTTGAGGCTAAGCGATTAGCCCCGTGCATACCAGTACAGGCAACCTCTCCACAGGCATAAAGCCCTTGAATATCACTCTTCCCCTGAATATCAGTTATTACTCCTCCGCATATATAGTGGGCTGCCGGCACAACCGGAATCGGCTCTTTGGTTATGTCCAATCCCAACTGGTGACAGTGCTTATAAATATTGGGAAATCTCTTCTGTATGAAATCTGCATCCAGATGGGTGATATCCAGATAAACACAGAAATCACCGCTTGCCTTCAGCTCAGTATCAATGGCACGAGCAACCACATCCCGGGGAGCAAGTTCGGCTTTGGGATGGTACTTGTGCATAAAGGTCTGCCCGGATTTCAGTTTTAATTTTCCGCCTTCCCCTCTGACCGCTTCAGATATCAAAAAGGACTCTGCTTGCGAATGATAAAGCGAGGTGGGATGAAACTGAATGAACTCCATATTAGCGACTCTTGTTCCTGCACGATAAGCCATAGCCACCCCATCCCCGGTGGCAATGGATGGATTGGTGGTATGCAAATAAACCCTGCCTGCTCCGCCTGTAGCTAAAAGGGTAGTTTTAGCCAGAAATCTTTTGATCCGGTTTGACTTTATGTCCAAAACGTAAGCTCCCCAGCAGTTCACTTTCTCATCTGGCTTTGGATTGTATCCCTTCAAGTGATGTTGGGTTATCAAATCAATGGCTAAATGATTTTCATAAACTGTTATATTTTGTTTGGACCTAACTGCTTTAAGTAAGTTATCTTCAACTTCTCTTCCAGTATAATCTTTGGCGTGAACTACCCTTTTCTTTGAATGACCACCCTCTATGCCCAAGTCGAATTTCCCTTTCGTGCCGGAGAAATGTACTCCCAGCTCAATTAGCCCCTCAATACAATCCGGACCTGCTTCCACCACTCTGGCTACCACTTCCTCCTTGCATAATTCCATCCCGACTTTGATGGTATCCTCGATATGCAGTTGGAAAGAATCGTTGGAGGAGAGAACTGCAGCTATCCCTCCCTGAGCATAATTGGTGTTTGATTCGCACTCCCCCTTTTTGGTGATAATGGCTACGCTTCCCAAACCAGATACCTTCAAGGCATAGGATAAACCAGCCATACCTGAGCCGATTACCAGAAAATCTGTTTTTATGAGTTCATTCTCCATATATCAAATCCCACAAGCTTGTTTCGCCAGAAATTATTTCAAGTTTCATTTTCACAATATAAATCGGCACTTTCGAATACGGCAACAAAATCAGACGAACCCCATCCTTTTCAGTAGTTAATATGAAATCTGCTTTCCTGTCCAGCGCCTCTCTTTCGATTTCTTTTATATCCTTATCTTTGTATGTATAATGGTCAGGAAAAGGAATAAACTTCATAACATTAACACCCAAGTCCTCGATGGTTTGCTTAAAGCTTTGGGCATTGCCGATTCCACAAAAACCCAAAATTTTCTTATCTTTAACCTGGCTGGGCAAGATAGGTTTTCCCTCATTTTTCAAATTATATATTTTCTCCACTATGTATTCAGTTTCTATAATTGGAGCAGTAGAGTTATATTCCTTTAGTTTGTTAATCAGCTCCATCTTATTATTGTCTGCCTTCTCAGCCCTATTCAAAACCAA
>DASWLN010000043.1:0-6805 GCA_036396115.1 Candidatus Zixiibacteriota bacterium | reverse complement strand
TGAGCAAAGTCGAAGGGAGCGAAGCGAAGGGTCTGGGTTGCCTCAGGTTAAACCCCGCAGAGTGAAGAATCTTGGTCTTATGAGGGTTGGGAAGCGAGCCCATGCGGGTGGGGCGGAAGAATCTAACCCCCTGTATCCCCCTTGTCAGGGGGACAAAAAGCGTTTTACTCCCCTGATAAGGGGAGATTAAGAGGGGTTTGAGAGAATCCGACCCCTACAATTGAAGAATTCGTTAGAAAAGTAGGTCGGGTTGTCGCAAGACTGCCCGACAACAATGATAATATGAGAAGAGAGGTTCTTCTTTTCTTTTTTTTGCTTTTGGTCTGGTCGAGTGAAACATGTTATCCGACTTGCTTGGAGAATATCTCCTTAGACAATTGGGTGTACAGGGATTTAGAGGAGCTTCACACAGCTGGGCTTTTGCCCGGATTGCATAAAAATATAAGACCCTATTCCACTGGGGATATAGTTTCCTCTCTCAAAGATATTCGACAAAGGATGAATACGGGCGAGCTGAAATTGGATGAAGACCAAGTCTGGCTAATCCAGAAATTAGAGGAAAAATTCAAGTATGAGCTGGAAGAATCTTGCTCTCAAGAGGGTAAGATAAAATATGGGATTGACCCACTTTTTTATCTTTATCAAGAAAAAGACAGCACCACCTTTCGTTTCAAAATGAGAATTGAAGGAGCAATTCAATTAGAAGACAAATTCTTACTAAAAGGAAGGGCAGCAGTAGATAATCAATCTGACAGGGAGACAGACTACTACGTGAGAAAATGGAAAAAGAACTTGATTGGAACTATGGATGAGGCTTATACCATAATTGATTTTAGATATCTCAAGCTCTTCTTCGGCAGAGAGGCTCTTGCCTGGGGACCGAGCTTCAGGGATAATCTTCTATTGTCCAATCATTTTCCTCCCTTGGATATGCTCAAGCTGGAGAGCGAAATCGGCTCTTTTAAACTACTCTATTTTACTACAATCCTGGACCAAAAGGAAATTTCAGATGGTAATTGGGCTAAAAGATATTTTTCAGCTCACAGATTGGATTGGAAATCCAATTTTGGTCTGGAAATCGGCCTTTCCGAAGTAATCTTGTATGGCGGGTCGAACAGGAACATAGAAACATATTATCTAAACCCTCTTCTTCCTTATTATGCTGAGCAGTTCAATCATGATACAGATGACAATCCCTTATGGAGCATAGATTTCAATCTTGTCTTTAAATCTAAAGAACTCTACGGAGAATTTTTAATTGACGATTTCCAATACGATTTTAAGACCGAGCCGCAGCAGATTGGTTTTCAGTTAGGAATTAATTGGCATGAGCCGTTCAAATTTAAAAAGACCTTCTTAAACCTAGAGTATACCAGAATAAACAAGTGGGTTTATGGGGAATATCCTTCTTGGAATATTTATACTTATCACAACGTGGGTATGGGGAGCTTTTTGGGACCGGATGCAGATGATATTTCCTTTAAAATCCTGCATCATCTGAAGGGAGATTTCTCTTTTTCAATATCCCTTGAATACAAAAGAAAAGGTGAGGGGAGAATTGATGAGGCACAAGAGCCAGCTGTTCCTTTTCCTGAAAATTTTCCCTCAGGGATAGTTGAATACACTAAAGGGGTAAACATAACTTCTTTTTATCGACCTAATTCGAACTTGGGTATAAACTTTTGGTTTGACTATCAAAATGTAAAGAATTATCTCAATTTGGGTAACAACCACAAAAACTTCTATGAAGTGGGAATAGAGCTGAATTGGACTTTCTTAAAGGAGAATTTGTTTAATTGGAAAAAATAAGTTTGCTTTCTTTTGCCAAAATAAACCTGTGCCTCTATGTTCTTAGTAAAAGAAAAGATGGGTATCACCAGATACTCTCAGTCATACAAGCCATAGATCTGGCGGACAAACTTGAACTGACTAAGACTGCTTCTGGCATAAAGATAGAATGCGATAGCCCTGATCTTCCTTCTGATAAGGGAAATCTGGCTTACCAGGCAGCTTCAGCTTTTTTTAAGAAGAGTAAAACAAAAGGGGGAGTAAGACTCAAGTTATACAAAAAGATTCCGCTTGCCAGTGGCTTGGGTGGTGGAAGCAGTAATGCCGCTTTTGTTCTAAAAGGGCTAAACCAGCTTTACGAGACAGATTTATCCAAAAAGGAGTTAAGTTCATTAGGAGCTAAGATCGGGTCAGACGTCCCCTTTTTCTTTTCAGAAGGCCAGGCTTTAGTAAAAGGGAGAGGGGAAGTTGTTCAGAATATCGACATTTTCGACAAATATTGGCTGGTTTTGGTTAAACCCAATTTTGAAGTATCAACTGCTCGGACTTACAAAGCCCTAAAAAGGGTCTCTGAAAAACCGTATCGCGGTGGTCGGGTCTCAAGATGCAGAATTCGCACAAGGTGCCCGACCTATCCTACGGATCCTGGCGACGAAGAATCAATAACTTATCTCAAGACACATAATTCGTGCAACCACGTAGGCAGGGCTCCCAGCCCTGCGAAACAAGCTTTTCATAAATCCCTAAAAATTGGCTTGACAACTAAGCCCAGAGAGGTTAATTTAAAATTTTGCAGGGGGAAATTCTCTTTTTTTCGTGCCATTTCCTCCTGGGAAAACCATTTGGAGATGGTGGTCTTAAAAGAATACCCGATAATTAAGAATATAAAGGAAACCTTAATCAACTTAGGAGCAATTAAAGCGTCCATGTCGGGGAGTGGACCCACCGTCTATGGACTGTTCGAGACCGAATCTCAAGCTGAGGAGGTGAAAGACAAAATAGGTAAGGGCGATTGGCAAATTTATTTGACACGACCAACTCGCTTAATGAAGATTTAAAAATTCGTAACGAATTTTTAAAATCTTCATTTATAGATCTTTTGGTCCATCATCTTAGTTAAACAACTCTAGTTTTTAATTTCTTGCTAGGAGGAAAAAGTGGAGATCACCGAAGTGAGGATAACCTTAAGGGACGAAGAGAAACTGAAGGCATTTGCCAATGTTACTTTTGATAACGCCTTTGTGATTCGTGGGCTTAAAGTTATCAATGGCAACGAGGGATACTTTGTATCAATGCCCAGCCGCAAAAGAAAAGATGGAACTCATCAGGACATAGCCCATCCGATTAACAATGAGATGCGCAAGACGATTGAGGACAAAGTTTTAGCGGCATACGAGGAGGAATTGAAAAAGAAGGGAACTGGAACTGAAACTGGAACTGGAACTGTAACTGGAACTGACACGACCTGAATTACTCGCCTCTGCCAGAAAGCCTTTGGCGGAAATGGCGAGGAGAGCTTCGGTCGCCTTTGGCGCTCGCCTCTCGGCGCTCGCCTCTCGGCGAAGCCGAGGGAAGCCGAGGGAAGCCGAGGGAAGCCGAGAGCCTTTTATATATAGGAAGCTCTGTGATTTATCACGGGGAGGCTTCACTCCTTTCATTATAAATTTTTTGGGGCGTCGACAAGCGGTAAGTCACAAGACTTTGGATCTTGCATTCCCAGGTTCGAATCCTGGCGCCCCAGTAGGTTCACGGTTAACAGTTCACAGGCCACCCCATAAAAGCAGTTTAAAAGTTTGGAGTTTTGAATTTAAAAAATTACCCAATCCTAAATCAAGAAATTCAATAACCTTAGGTAACTTTAAATATTCCTTATGGACAAAAAAGTCAAACTCATTACCGGCAATTCGAATAAGCCATTAGCTCAAAAGATAAGTAAGCATCTGGGAGTTCCTCTGGCTGAATGCGAAGTTTCGCGCTTCTCAGATGGAGAGATATTCGTTAAGATCTCCGAGAATATTCGGGGGATGGATGTTTTTATCATCCAGTCCACTAACCCGCCGGCAGAAAATATAATGGAACTTTTGGTTCTCTTGGATGCAGCCAGAAGGGCTTCAGCCAAGAGAATAACTGCGGTCATCCCCTATTTTGGATATGCACGTCAGGATAGAAAAGACCAGCCGAGAGTAGCCATATCTGCCAAGCTTATGGCAAACCTGGTGGATGAAGCAGGAGCAGATAGGGTTTTGACTGTGGATTTACATTCCCCGCAGATTCAAGGATTTTTTGATATACCCTCAGACCATCTTTTCTCCTCTTCAATTTTCAATGATTATTTCTTGAAACTGAGGCTTTCAAACTTGGTTACCGTGTCTCCGGATGTGGGAAGCGTGAAGATGTGCCGTGCCTTTGCTAAGGTTTTGGGCACACCCTTAGCCATAGTGGATAAAAGAAGGCCATCTCCCAACCATTCAGAGATTATGAATATAATCGGCGAGGTCGAAGGAAAAAATGTGGTGATAAGGGATGATATGATAGATACCGGCGGAACTTTAGCTGAAGCAGCTGAAGCCTTAGCCCGAAAAGGAGCAAAAGATATTTACGCCTGCTGCACCCATCCGGTTCTGTCCGGAAATGCAATTAAGAAGATAGAGAAATCTTCCATAAAGAAGGTCATCGTCGCGGATACCATTTCAACTGAAAACAAAAAGTTAACCAAAAAATTCGAGATAGTCTCGATGGCTGGTCTTTTGGCTGAGGCAATCAAGAGAATACATTTGGAGGAATCGCTGAGCGTCCTGTTTGAAGGAGCTTAAAGAATAGAGAGGTGAGGATAAATTGAAAGAGGTCAACTTAGAAGTCAAAAAAAGAGAGTCCAGAGGTAAGGAAAAAGCTAAGAAATTAAGAAAGAGTGAAATCATCCCGGCAGTGGTGTATGGAGCTGGTGAGGAAGCGTTACCTTTAGAAGTCAAGTTGAAGGATCTAAAAGCGTTCTTTAAAGCCACTAAGGGCGAGAATGTGATTATTAATTTAAATATCGATGATGGCAAACTGGAGAGCAGAAAGGTTCTTCTGCGCGAGGTTCAAAAAGACCCGGTTTGGGATAATATCTTACATGTTGATTTTCAGCACATCTCCCTGACCGAGAAAATCACGGTCAAGATTCCAATTCATTTGATTGGTCTCTCCACTGGAGTAAAAAATCAGGGTGGAATCTTAGAGCATGTCCTAAGGGAATTGGAGATAAAATGCCTGCCCACCGAAGTCCCACAGCATATTGATGTAGATGTAACCGAGCTGGAGATCGGAGATGTCATTCATGTCAAAGACCTAAAAGTGGAAAAACTTGAGATACTGACTGACCCGGACAGGTCGATTGTAACGGTTGTTCCTCCGACTGTATTTAAAGAGCCGGAAGTGGCAGCTGTGGTGGAGGAGGGCAAAGAGCCGGAATTGGTTGGTGCTGAAAAAGAGGGTGAGGAAGCAGCTGAAGGAGAAGAGGGCAAAGAGGAAAAAGAAGGGGAAGCCAAAGCAGAAACTAAAGAGGAAAAGAAAGAGGGACGAAGAGAAGAGAAAAAAGAGAAGAAAGAGAAGAAAGAGGAGAAGAAGGAAGAGAAAAAATAGTTGCTTTTTAGCGATTTTTATACTAAATAAGAAATTGAGGATGGAAATGAAAACTTAAAAATTCGTAACGAATTTTTAAGTTTTCATTTTAGGGAGGTCTGTTCTCGGCTTTTTTGATAAACGATATTCACCCTCACTCGCCGCCTTTGGCGGGATTTTCAACTTTATCCTCTCCCTTCAAGGGAGAGGAATGTAGAGATTTTGTAGGCGACATTCCGGAATGTCGCCTACGAGGGACGGGATCCTTCGACAAGCTCAGGATGGTGAGCAAAGCCGAACCATAAACTCATGGTGCTGAGCGAAGCCGAAGCACAAGCTCAGGATGGTGAGCAAAGCCGAACCATGAATTTCCGTCCCTACGAGGAAATAGATTTTTGGTAGGGACAGGTCGCGTGGAACATCCCGCTAAAAGCGTGGAACCTGTCCCTACATTAAAGAAAATATGCGGGTGGAGGTAAACTCCACCCCTACGCGAAAGATAAATAAATAAAAAGGGGATTTTATGAAAGGTGTCATTTTAGCCGGTGGGTTGGGGAAAAGATTATATCCTTTAACCAAAATTACTAACAAGCATCTCCTTCCAATATATGACAAGCCGATGATATTTTATCCCTTGCAGACTCTTATAAATGCCGGCATAAAAGACATACTTATTGTGTCCGGAGGAAACCATGCTGGCGAGTTCTTAAGACTTCTGGGCGATGGAAAAGAGTTTGGGTTAAAACATATAAACTACACTTATCAGGAAGGGGAGGGTGGAATTGCGGATGCCTTGAGATTGGCAGAGCATTTTGCGGACAACGAAAAGATATGCGTCATCCTGGGAGATAACATAATTGAGGGGAACATCATCTCCGCAGTTAAGGATTTTGAAAAACAACCCGAAGGCGCTAAAGTATTGATAAAAGAGGTTTCTGACCCGCAGAGGTTCGGCGTGCCGGAGATAGCAGGCGGCAAAATTGTAAGCATTCAAGAAAAACCCGAAAAGCCAAAATCGAAATATGCCGTAATCGGGATTTATATGTATAATGCGCAAGTGTTTGAAATAATCAAAGAATTAAAACCATCTGCCCGCGGGGAGCTGGAGATAACGGATGTGAGTAATGCCTATATAAAACAAGGGACATTGACTTACGAGGAACTCAAAGGTTGGTGGACTGATGCGGGCACTTATCAGTCTTTACTCTTGGCAAGTAATCTGGTAGCAAAGGGTGGAGCGAACAAACTTTCGTTAAAGTAAATTGATTTGTTGATATTGTAGGGGCTCGATTTATGGTTCGACTAGCTCACCATCCTGAGCTTGTGCTTCGACTTCGCTCAGCACCATGAGTTTATCGAATGGTTGAAGGATCGAGCCCACCGGTAGCAGAAGAGAACCTAACCCCTGTAACCCACT
>DASWLN010000042.1:0-13163 GCA_036396115.1 Candidatus Zixiibacteriota bacterium | reverse complement strand
GGCTTGCCTGCTACACAGATTTGCGCCTTAACAGTGAACAGTGCTTTAACAAAGACCTCCACTGTTGCGCTTTTAGGGTCTCCGGGCTTTAGCGGAGCAGACAACCAGCGTGTTTTCGAAGCTGCGAACCACCCTGTGTTTCGATCGCGGCACTCTCCATCAATGTACAAGCGTGTGCCGCCGGTCCACGTGTTCTCGACGCGAATCTTGTGTCCCTCTGCTTCTGCGAACCACTCTTTCATTGGCATAGTCATCCTCTTCTTGGCCTAACATTGTTTATATTGACCCGCATAACATCCGAGGTACCGTTACGCCATCGGCCAAGGGTGCCCCACAGCAGAGCTGTGGGTTACTCACTGAACGTGAAAATCGGCTATGGATTTCATAACAGACTAAGTATAGTTTCCTACTGCCCCTTTGTCAACCAATTCTTCCTGCGGAAAACACTTGACAAAATACCTTGAATTTGTGAAATTAGTAGCAATCTGAAAACCAGCTAAAAACATTTCAGGAGGTAAAATGAGCTTAAAACCCAAGCCCTACAATGTGAAATATATCGTTGATCCGACTCAAGAGCAACTGCGGGAGTTGGCTCTGAAAAATACCCCTGCCATAATGAAGACTAAATATGGCAACATCGATAAGTTTTCTCGATACAAAGCCCGAATGGCAAAATTCACCTATTGCATCGCACCGGAAAGCGAAAAGAGCAACTTCTCCGGCAGCATAATTGACCCAGCCAAAGCCCAACAGCTTATAGAAAAACAGAGGGCTTACATCGAAAAAAAGGGCACACTGATCGAGATCAACGCCTATTATGGATACGGAAAGGGAGCTGTGCCGGTTCAGTGGTTTTACACTCCGGAGGCGGCTAACATAGCGGGAATGCAGCAGGTGTTGGCTTTCTCGCGTTCTGCCGTGGAGAACAAGAATCAGCTCAAGGAGCCATTTGAGCCGAAGTTCCGACTGGTTTATACCGCTGGATTGGTTCTCGAGGATATGCCGGGAAAATTGGCGATTGTAGTGGATTTGAACAATTGGACCACTTATGTTATGGGCTCGGATTATTTCGGTGAGACCAAGAAGGGCGTCCTGCGTATGTTGAATGAATACGTCTACAGATTAGGCGGTCTGGTTCTTCACGCTGGCGCTAAAAAAGTTACTATCAATGGCAAGTCTATGACTATGGGAATCCTGGGGCTTTCCGGCACAGGAAAAACCACCACCACTTTCAGTAAGCAAGGGGAGCTGGCTCAGCCCATTCAAGATGATATGATTGTGATGCAGCCGGATGGCACGCTCACCATCACGGAGAATGGCTGTTTCGCCAAAACCTACGGGCTTACTGTGGAGTCGGAGCCGGTGCTTTATGCTGGCACCATTCATAAAGATGCCTGGGTGGAGAACGTCTTTCCCAATGTAGATGGAACATACGACTTCAGTAAGGCACGCTTGACTCCGCAAGAAGTGGGTCGACTAAGAGATATGCTCGTTCAATCTGGAGCTGACCCTAAGAATGTGGACGATTTCATCAGTGGCAAAGTTAAGATAGACGAGGTGGTGGACGAATATGATATTCCTAAAGATGGTTGGGATTTTACGGTGTGGAGTCAGAATGGCAGGTCTATAATTCCGATGAAGGCGATCAAAGATGCTGCCAGCTTTGATAATATTCCTCCGCTCCGCTCACTTGGAATTCTAAACCGGGATGAAGGTAAAGATGCAGCTACCCCAGGAATTGTCCGCTTTTCCACTCCCCAGTTGGCTGCCGGGTATTTCATGTTAGGCGAAACCACCAAAACCTCTGCCGCAGGCAAAGAGAGAGGAAAGACCCGCTCTCCTTTCACTCAACCATTCTTCACCAGCCCACACGGACTGCAAGCCAAAAGATTCAGTGAACTTGCCGCTAAGCTTCCGGGTTTAGAGACCTGGATGATGAACACCGGATACATAGGCGGAGAATCCAGAGACGAAAAAGGTGGCAAAGCTCTGAAGGTTAAAATTCCTCACTCTTCAGCAATGCTTCAGGCTATGCTTTCGGGAAACATAAAATGGAAGAAGGACCCGGATTTTGGATACGAGATTGTGGATGTGGATGCCAAAGAAAATGCCGAGCTTCTAAAGAAAGTGCCCAAGGAGATTCTAAATCCTATAGTTTTCTTCCAGAAAAACGGCAGAATGGAGGAATATAAAGCCTGGGTGGAGAATATGAAAAAGGAGCGCGAAGCATTTCTTAATAAATTCAATGTGGACAAGAAAATTGTGGATGCGGTGGTGAATAGGTAAAGCTTCATTTCTTGTCCGTGACTTCGTCCCGAGACGAGCTGATTCTGTGCAGGCGACCCATCTGGGTCGCCTACGTTTTTTCTTCCACTTATCAAAGAGACTCTCTGTTTCTACAGTTGCGTCAGGACTAAGGTCCTGACAGAACAGAAGCTAACTGATATTCGCCTACGTTTTCTCGCCCATCAAAGAAATCCTCTGCCACAAGCGTATCACATATAACGAACTTTCCCCTAAGGGCGCGTCCAAAATATCTCCTCCCTTTTGAGGGGGAGGACTAAGTTGAAAATCCCGCCAAAGGCGGAGAGAGGGTCAGAATCATCTTCGTTATCCCCCTCACCTCTTCGCTTCGCTTTAGGGTAGGCTCTAACCCTCTCCCCCAAGGGAGAAGGAACTTATGGAAATGCCATTTATCCCCATACGAGGGTATTCTGACATGTCCTTCGTAAATCGATTTTAACCAAGGAGGCTTTATGCCTATCAAAGTCGGAGAGAAGGCACCGGATTTTGTGCTTAAAGGGGGAGATGGAAAGGAATATAAATTAAGCGATTACAAAGGAAAAAATGTCTTCTTGGCATTTTATCCTGCGGATTTCAGCCCGGTATGCAGTCAGGAGCATGCCTGTTTTATTAACGATCTGAAGAGGTTTGAAAGCTTGAATGCTGTGATTTTTGGAATTAGTGTGGATAGTGTTTGGTCTCACAAGGCGTTTGCGGAAAAACTGAAACTGACCTATCCGTTACTATCCGACTTTCATCGCAAAGGGGAAGTTGCCTCCAGGTATGGGCTTTACTTAAAGGATTTGGGGATAACTAATCGAGCCACGGTTATAATTGACAAGCAGGGGATTGTGCAGTATGTTAAGGTTTACGATATCCCCCAGGCCAGAGATAATCAGGAGTTGATAGAACAATTAGAAAAATTGAAATAGGGGAGGTTTATGCAAAAAGAGGATGTTTTGGAAATTTTAAAAAGAGGGATTAAAACTGAAATTGATGGTTTTCAACTTTATAAGATGGCCTCTGAAAAGACCAAGGACCCTAAGGCAAAAGACGTATTTAAGCTCTTGGCTGAGGATGAATTGAAACATGAGAAAATGTTAAGGGAGCAGTATAAGAAGTTCAAGGAAAATGGAAAATTTAAATTCGAGAAAAAAGATAAGGGTTCTAAATTGGATACAGTCTCGTCTTATCCCATCTTTTCAGAAAATTTCAGGGGAAAATTATTGAAAGAACAAAGCTTTGAAATGTCAGCTTTAAGTATTGGAATTATGCTGGAGCAGAATTCCATTGATTTTTACAAGAACTCCAGCGAGAAGATTGGGGATTTGGATGCCAAAGCCCTGTTTAACTTTTTGGCTGAGTGGGAAGGCGAACATCTGAAAGCCCTGGTGAATCAACAGAGGGTTCTGCAGGAAGATTTCTGGACTGAGGCGAGATTTTATCCGTTTTGATTTAAGACTCTACAAGGGGCAATTCATGAATTGCCACTACTTTTTTATTCGTCATTCCTGCGAAAATTAAGCTTTGCGAAATCCCGCTTACAAGAGTGGCAGAAACCCACTGACCTTTCTTTAAATCCCCTCTTATCCCCCTTTTCCAAAGGGGGAGCCCTTCATTCCCCTCTTTGAAAAAGAGGGGTCAGGGGAGATTCTCAAATTATAGATAGTTCCATATCTTCCTTAGCACCTCTTCGAGGTTATCGTACCCATATTAGGACCACATCGGCTCCGCCAATCTGTTATTTATCGAAACATTGTGATTGACACTGCACAAACACAAGCTATATTATATGCGTATATTCGGATATACGAATATCAAAAGGGAGATTTTATGCAACAACCTGCTAAAGTGTTAAAAGCCCTGGGTGATGAGACTCGGCTTCGCATCCTGAAGCTTCTCCTAAAAGGGAAGTTTTGCGTTTGTGAATTGGAAGCGGCCTTGGACCTCCCTCAGTCCAAAGTCTCCAGGCATCTTACGGTCTTGCGTTCAGTTGATCTGGCAGAAGATAGCAGAGAGGGATTATGGATCTTCTATTCTCTTTTTAAACCCAAAAACGATTTTGAAAGGGCGATTTTTCAGGTTATCGAAAACGCCCTTTCGGATAATCACCTAATTAAGAAAGACCAAGAAAGACTGAGGAGAAAACTCTCTCAGGTTTATGGATATAAGTGCAAACAGAGCAAATCAAGAAAAGGCGCACTTTGCCATGGCTGATATAGGGAAGAAACTTTCATGTTTCGATAGGTTGTTGACTCTTTGGATCTTTCTGGCTATGTGCCTGGGAGTGGGAGCGGGATATTTCATACCGGGGATTGATTCTTTTATTAATCGCTTTCAGGTTGGCACCACGAATATCCCCATTGCTATCGGGCTGATCTTGATGATGTATCCGCCCCTGGCCAAGGTCAAATATGAAGAGCTGGGGGATGTGTTTCGCAATTGGAAGGTGCTAGGGATAAGCTTGGTCCAAAACTGGATTATCGGACCAGTCTTAATGTTTATCTTAGCGATTGTCTTCTTACGCGGCTATCCCGAATATATGGTGGGATTAATTCTGATTGGCTTGGCACGATGTATAGCTATGGTGATTGTCTGGAATGAGCTGGCTAAGGGTGACACCGAATACGCTGCCGGGCTGGTTGCCTTCAACAGCATTTTTCAGGTGTTGTTCTATAGTCTGTATGCTTATGTTTTTATAACCGTGCTGCCGGTTTGGTTCGGCTTGAAAGGAAGTGCCGTGGATGTCAGTATGAGGCAGATTGCAGAAAGCGTATTTATTTATCTGGGAATTCCCTTTATCGCAGGAATCATAACCCGATTCGTCCTTATTAAGCTCAAAAGTAAAGAATGGTATCATAGCAAGTTCATCCCAAAGATTAGTCCTATCACCCTCATAGCTTTGCTTTTCACCATTGTGGTGATGTTTAGTCTCAAGGGTGAGTACATTGTTAAGATACCTTTGGATGTGGTCAGAATTGCCATACCTTTATGCATTTATTTTGTAGTTATGTTCCTGCTGAGTTTCTGGATGGGTAAAAAAATCGGGGCGAATTATGCCAAAGCTGCCACTATCGCTTTCACTGCTGCCAGCAATAACTTTGAATTGGCTATAGCGGTAGCAGTAGCCGTATTTGGCATCAAATCCGGCGTCGCTTTTGCCGCAGTTATAGGACCATTGGTAGAGGTCCCGGTGCTAATCAGTCTGGTCAGCTTGGCTCTTTGGTTTCAAAAGAGATATTTTTCTTTGGAAAAATCAAAATAAGAGGAAAAGTTTATGACTTTCTCCCAGATACTTCTAAGTGGTTGGAATGCCCTTTTAGAATATCTTTCGGCTCATGTTTTGACGTGTCTTGTTCCAGCTTTCTTTATAGCCGGGGCAATATCGGCTCTACTTCCCAAGGAACATATAACAAAACACTTAGGGCCAGAAGCGCCAAGGCCCAAGGCTTATCTTTTTTCTGTGATGGCTGGTTTACTCCTGGCAGTTTGTTCCTGCACAGTATTGCCTTTATTTGCTGGCATAAAAAAGAAGGGGGCTGGGATTGGCCCGGCAATCGCCTTTTTATATACCGCTCCAGCTACCAACATCTTAGCGATTCTTTTTACTGGAAGTGTTCTGGGTTGGGATTTTGCTTTTTCAAGAATAGTCCTTTCAATCGGTTTTGCTGTTCTTACAGGGATTATAATTTCCGGGTTATTTCCGCACGAAGAAGAGAACTGCGAACCGGTTGAGAGTTTATTAGAAGAACAAAAGAATTTAGAGGGAATTAAAAAGATGTCATTGCGCCAGAAAATTGATGAACTTGTCCGAAAGAAACTTTTAGTATTTTTTGTCACACTTTTTGCTATTCTTATTTTTGGAGCTTCGAAGATAGAAGGAGGGATAAAAATTCCAGTGCTTTTGGGCCTAATAATAGTTCTACTGTTGCAACTGAAGTTTCGGTTCCAAAAAGAGGAAATATTAAGCTGGTTAACAGAAACCTATAATTTCTTTAAAATGATCTTCCCTTTACTTCTGATCGGAATATTTGTAGCAGGAATGTTAGGGGCAATATTTCCCAGGAATTATTTAGGACGCTACGTAGGAACTAATACTCTAGGCAGTAATTTATTAGCAGTCTTGTTTGGCCTCTTTATGTACTTTCCGACCCTAGTGGAGGTGCCAATGGCCAAAATGTTTCTGGGTTTGGGGGTAGCTAAAGGACCATTGCTGGCTTATCTTCTGGCTGATCCTGTGATTTCATTACCCAGTATCTTAGTTGTTAGAAAAATAATGGGAAGTAAACGAACTTTAGTTTATATGATTCTGATAACAGCGTTTTGCACTCTTTCTGGTTTAATCTATGGTGTATTTGTAAAATGAGAAAAAAAGCAGTGACTTACATTATTTTAGCGGTGGTAATGTCAACTATGGTCGGAATGGCATCCGGAGCTTTATTTTAGAAAATGAATAAGAAAAGTCCAGTATTTTGTCTCGTTTATGTCTTGGTCTTTTTGATGATGTATACGAGTGGCCATAGCCAAAATGAAAATCGACAAACTCCCCTCAAAAAGAATGTCAATGATGCAAGCAAAAAGGTTGTGGACTCTACCCTCAGTTTTAATTTTGACAGTTTATTAGTAATTCATTTTCATCCCACGGTTCAGTGTTCCTGTTGCATAAATGCTGGTAGTTTTGCTAAAGAAGGCCTAATAAAATTCTATACTAAACCATATGAAGATGGACATATTATCTTTAAGGAATACAATATTGATAAAGACTCTCTGATTGCTAAGAGGTATAAGATATTTTGGTCTGCCTTGGGTTTCCAAAAATTCTCTGGAAAGGATAATACTTTTAAAGAAATCGAATCGGTATGGCAATTTTGTGAGGAAAAAGACAAATTCTTGTCTAACTTCCAAGAGCAGCTCGAAACTTTTATTGCCGATAAAGAGAATAAGAAAGTTAAAAACACTGCAAAATAACTTTATAAGAACTAAAAACTAAACCTAATTCGAGAAGGTTATGAAAAATCGCACCATTCTTCTGGTTATTTTAGCTATTACTATTCTAATTGTAGGTTTGTTCATCTTGAAACAAAAAAATGAGATTGGTCTCGGAAATAAACCAGCTTCGCTCTCTGAAAGCGCTGTTCTGTCTGAAAATAGTTCGGATACCTTAAATAAAAATCTACCCGCTCTGATTGATTTAGGCAGGGGAACTTGTAAGGCCTGTAAGATGATGCAGCCTATCTTGGAAGAATTAAGCGAAGAGTACAAAGGAAGAGCAACTATCAGAATAGTGGATATTCGCTATGAACCAGAGCAAGCCAATTTCTATAATATAAGACTAATTCCCACGCAGATTTTTTTCGACTCGGCGGGCAATGAGGTTTACCGACACGAGGGATTTATGGACAAACTTTCCATTCAACAAAAACTGCTTGAAATCGGGGTCAAATAAGTGGAATCTCTTCTGGGAAATATATCAGGGGTCATAAATAATGCCCCATTCTTGGCTTATATCTTGATCTTCTTGGGTGGAATTCTATCAGCCTCCAGCCCTTGCGTTCTGGCAATTATTCCATTGGTGATTGGATTTGTGGGAGGTTATTCTAAGGGAGATAAAAAGAAAGCATTGCTTTATTCTTTAACTTTCGCCTTAGGCCTATCTATCACCTTTACCGCATTGGGAGTTGTAGCCTCCCTCTTAGGAAGACTGTTCGGGGATGTAGGGAAGTTGTGGTATTTCGTAGCAGCGGGTGTGGCTCTAATTATGGGCTTATATCTTGTGGGGGCGATAAAGATTTCCTTTCCTAAGACAGTGGATTTAAAAACTAAACACAAAGGGGTTTTAGGGGCTTTCCTTTTGGGCCTTCTCTTTGGGATGGTCTCCTCTCCCTGTGCTACACCGATTTTAGCGGTTATCTTAGCTTTTGTCGCCACAAAGGCTCGGATAATGTATGGGGTCTCGCTTCTTTTTGTTTACGCCTTAGGACACTGTGCTTTGATAATTGCAGCAGGTGTATCAGCTGGATTTGTCGAGAGTTTTGCTCAATCCCGCGGAATAACGAATTTCTCAAACTTGGCTAAAAAAGTAAGTGGACTGCTGATAATTTTCGCAGGAATTTATATACTATGGATTAATCTTTAAACTATAAGGAGGGATGTTAAATGGATATAAAAATTTTGGGCCCAGGGTGTTCTAATTGCAAAAAGTTAGAACAAAATGTGCGCGATGCCCTGACTGAGCTAAAGATTGAAGCCAATGTCGAGAAGATTACCGATATATCGAAGTTTGCTTCATACGGAATAATGATGACTCCCGGGCTGGTGATAAATGGGAAAGTTTATTCCTCGGGCAAAACTCCGGTTATGGCTACTCTGAAAAACTGGATCGAAAAAGAAAGCAAGGGGATTTAACTAATACATCTGCTTAGTGAAATGCCATTGCGAGCCCTAAACCGTTCTGGTTCAGGGCGAGCGACCCCGATTCATCGGGGGAGCGAAGCAATCTCGCTTTCAACAAAAGATTGCTTCGCCCCTACGGGGACTCGCAATGACAATGGATAGATGCCCCGTCATTCTATATATATCACATCAAGCTATTAGTATTCCCACCTTGCCCCAAGGTGGGCATTAAACCCACATTGAGGGCAATGTGGGTTTGCCGGCTTCGAATCAATCTGATCCTATATATCCCACTTTAGACTGTACCCCACCCAACGGTATGAACCATTGTGGTTCATACCAACGAGTGGGAACAATAAACCCACCTGTCGCTTACGCTTTAGGTGGGGTACTAGGTTTGGTATATGGATGCCCGCCTCGTCACAATGACCCCTGTTAGAAATCTGTTAAAAAATAGTGTCCGAGACTGGGAGTCTTGAGCGTGCGAAGCCAGGCGAAATCCCTTAAGTTTTCTTGCGGGAGAACCCAAAATAGAACCAATCTCCGTGTCTTTCCATCTAACTCATTAATCTTTGGCAAGATTAGCCAAAATCCCTTGTCTTGTCAAGAGTTAAGCCCTATCAAGTTGCTTCGAGTGGAAGCAAGTTACTTCAAGTTGGATGAAGTTGGTCTTTAGAGAGTTGTTAGAAAAAAATGTAACAAAAAGATAGGAAAAAGGTTCAAGCTGCATTTTATATGCACTGTCTGACCGGTTAGGACTAGCCCTCCGATGATTGTTACTAATATCAGAATTAACGAGGGAAAGCAAAGAAGAGTTTTTATGCTGAATATTACCAAATGAATGTCATTATGTTAGAGAAGTTCTATATTCTCCGGCAAAGCGAGACCGCTAATCTCTCAAGGTCTTAACGTATCTACTTTGACTTTTTTGGTCGATTTAGTGTAAATGTGGGTATTTCCGTCCGATTAGAAGATTAAGGAACAGATCATGCCTTTCTCTGCTGAGGAGTTCCTTTTTTTAGGGAATAATTGTTTCTCTTTTTTGTATTAGGGTTGAGTAACAAAAATCAACCTTGAAGTCAAAAGGAGCAAAAGAAGGAGGGCATCAAAATGATTTGGAAATCTATCATTTTAGGATTGTCCTTAGTATTTTTTCTCCAGGGAGTTGGTGCAGCTTCTAAGCTAAAAGAAGCTGATGAATTGTTTGACAAAGGGACTTTTCAGGAAGCCCTGAAGATTTACGAGTCCGTTTATAAAGAAACCTCCGATAGCCAGACTTGTGAAAAGGCGTTCTTTAGAATCTGCGAATCCCTGGCACATCTTTTTCGCTACGGAGAAGCGGCACAGAAACTCTTTTCTACAGAAGTTCCCCGCCAACTACCCCAATATCCACGCTTTTTGATCCTTAAAGCTGAGATATTCAGAAATTTCTTAATGCAGTATTCATATCTCCAAAGAGGGGATAAAATAGATGAGTACGGAAAAGAAGTATTTCGTCTAACACCTAACGAGATAAGAAATGAAATCAGGAAAGCTTATATTGAGCTTTGGGAATTGCGAGGAGAGCTTGTCAAGATGGATATAAGAGGAGAAGGATATTTTCTGGACATAGATAATATCGATTTTGGCATGTATCCGACTTTCTTTGATTATTTGATTTTTAGCTGGACCGATTTTCTTCTAAGAACAGAAGCTTCGTACGTAGTTGAGAATGCTGTCTGTCCTGGTGCCGAGTTACTTTTAGTCGAGAAATTCAAGCGTTCAGTCGATTTAAATGGTCCGCCGGCTTTACTGGCAGCAGAACTTATGGAGGAGGCAAGTCGCTTTGGCGGAACGGGTCGCCTCGAGGCAAATGAACGCTGGAAGATAAGGCGATTACTGCTTCCTTTAAGATACTCCAATCTATTTAACCTAAAAGGCTTGGCAGAAGACAAAACCCTATATGATGGCAAAGATCTCCGCGTGTGTAGAGATCACACCAAAGCAATTCTATTTAGGTGGATGGATGTTTTTGAAACAAGAGAGGCAAAGGCAGAGGCTGGGTATGAGGCAGCAATGATATTGAATTCTGATAACAAACCCGCTGAGGTAGTAACACTATGTGAAAGAATAGAGAGAACTTTTCCCGGAACACACGCTAGCCGTCATGCCCAAGCTCTGCGTTCTCAAATTCAAATGCCCACTCTTTATCTTGTAGCAAAAACCGTCTTACCCCCGGCACAGGGCGCCTTTACTATAACTACAAAAAATCTCAAAAAAGTGTATTTTCGTATTTACCGCATAAACCCAGAGGAGCTCAAGGGTCGATACATTAATTATCGTAAAGAAGAATATGGTAATTCCTATGACAGTTTTGATGGTTGGTCTGGTGTGTTGAACCTTAACTGGTCTTATCGGGATTGGGGCAAGAAGTTGCTTGAATCGTACTTGTCAAGAAAAAATGCTTGCAAAGAATGGAGCACCCAAACCGGTGACAAGAGCAATTATGAGACACTTGTCAAGACAATAGATCCACCAGCACTAGAAGCGGGTATGTATCTGGTTTTTGTTTGTGGAGATGGGTCTTTTAAAATTGGGAGTTCTCTTCTCTCCGCTTGTTTTCTTAATGTTACTGACCTTGTTCTTCTGGGCACGGCGGGATTCACCACCAACGCTATTGATGCCTACCATGATTTCATAGATGACCGCGGTCCAGACCACATAACTGATAATGCCTTCCATTTTTACACTTTGGATGCTAAAACGGGAAGACCTATTAATGGAGCTAAGTTAGACGTGTATGTCTACTTATCTCACCAGTCAAAAAGAGAGTCTTCTGGCCTTAGGACCAATAAAGAGGGATCCGTTTCCTTGTCCTTGCCGCTCGTAATTTCACCTTTCGCCCAGAATTATTATTACGCTGACCCTCTGGCCCAAAGAGATGGCTCATTTGCCTATTGGAGGCAGAATCAGAGCCTTAATTACTATCCACCAAGCCCACTTGTGCTTTTCACTGAGACAGATAGACCAATATATAAACCGGGGGATAAGGTAGAAGCAAAAGTGGTAGTGGTGAGGAGGATACCTCAAGGGTTTAGAACTTTTGATAAAACACAAAAAGTAATTTTTTCAGCCCGCGATCCCAATGCTAAAGAGTTTTTTAACCAAACCGTCAAACTCGGTGAGTTTGGTAGCGCCAGTGTAAATTTTGAGATCCCTGGCGGTAGGTTACTCGGTAGATATTCCCTCAATGTTTCCTGTCAGGATGGCCGATTTAATAATAATGCAAGCATTTTCTTTTCAGTAGAGGAATATAAACAACCTGAGTTTGAGATCGAGTTTAAAACCGCTGAAGAACCTTGGAAGTATGGCCAACCAGGCGAGATCAAAGGGGAAGTTACGTATTATTTCGGCGGACCTGTTCCAGATGCGCCCATTACTTACCACATCAAACGCCAGACATACGTACCTTACTGCTATCGTTGGTGGTTTGGGGAAAGTCATTCAGGCAGTGGTTATGAGGTAGCCACGGGTCAGACAAAAACTGACTCTAAGGGAAATTTTGTTATTCCCTTTACTCCGGAAGCTGTTCCTGGGTCATACGCAGGTTATGTTCCTGACATTTCACAATTTTCAGTTGAACTTGAGGCACACGATACCGGTGGAAGAACCGTTGAAGCACAGCAATCTTACAGAGTAGGAAAAAATGCCATTTATCTTGTGATTGAACCAGAAAAGGGGTTTTATTTAGAGAATGAAACAATAGAGATCAAGTCAAAACTGCTGACCATCAATGATGCCCCTGCGCAAGGAGCAAGCAGTTATGAGGTTTTTAGTTTGAAGGATACTACAACAAAATCGCTGGCTGATATCGGATATGGGTACTACGGAGGATACTGGAGTTGGATACCACCCTTAGATGTTCAGTTAAAGGATGTCCCAAATGAAAAGTTGCTCGCTCAAGGAAAAATTAAGCACGATAAAGATGGCAAAGGCATAATAAGAATTAGACCTTTGCACCAAGGAGCATATAGAATTGTGGAGAAAACTCCAGACAAGTGGGGAGGAGAGGTAGCACAAACTAAGATCCTTGTCGTCGTAAAAGATACCAAAACAGTGATACCCGTAAACGCTGCTTCGGTGACCCTCGTGGAAAAAGATGAGTACAAAATAGGAGAGGTAGCCAGATTCGTTATTGGTTCAGGGTTGGCTTCTGGTATATATCATATTGAGCTCTGGGCAGGAGAGCACCTGTTGAGTCACCAGCTCATTGATGGTAGTCAACCTGTAAGATTAATCGAAGTTCCTGTAACAGGAAGAATGAAAGGCGGTTTTACCTTGCGCTGGTTTGGGGTAAAGGATTTTGACGTTCACTATGGACAGGCAACGGTTTTGGTTCCTTGGAACGAGAAAAAAATAAAAGTCAGTCTAAAACCCTTTAATAAAGAGTTGAAGCCGGATCAAGAATATAGCTGGGGAGTAAGGCTGACTGACGCAAAAGGCTGGCC
>DASWLN010000041.1:0-14454 GCA_036396115.1 Candidatus Zixiibacteriota bacterium | reverse complement strand
GTTGTTTTACTATCTTTTGCGTTTTCAAAAGAAAAGCGGTAATTACCCCTCACCATTCCCTCCAATATCCGCCATTTCTGGCGAAGTCTTCTAACCTATTGATGTTTACCCTATTTCGTTTGTACTCAACGAACTTGAATAGAGGAGGATCTAACCATTTGGCTTTGACTATTTGGCATCCCTTTTGCTTTTTCTCTTAAGAGGAGGCATCAAAAAGTCGATATCATAACTAATGAGTTCAAACAAAAGGGGCGTTCTTATGAAAAGGCAACTCTGCTCTTTTCTTTTTATCTTCCTTTTTATCCTTCTTTATTTCTCCCAAACCTCCTACTCCATCTACACACGCAAGATAATTAAGGCAAAACAGACTGAACCCCAGTTCTCTCCCACCCGACTGATTGTGAAGTTAAAGCCAGAAGTGGATAAGAAAGTAAGTTTAGGTAAGGTTGGGGGAAAGGTGGTAACTGGAGTTGCTTTTCTGGATACTCTTAATGTTAGATTTAAAGTTAAAAGACAGGAAAGACTGTTTGGTGAGTTTAAAAAGACTGCCTTAAAAGTAGATAGACTCTCCAGTATCTATACCCTGGAAGTTCCACAAGGGACAGACTTAAAAAGCATGAAGGAAGAGTATGAACAAAGACCTGAAGTGGAGTATGTGGAGCTTGATTATAAAGTAGAGCTATTTGAGGAGCCCAACGATCCTCTCTTTGCTCACCAGTGGTATCTAAATAACTTGGGAGCAGCACAGAATGGTGGTCAAGGATATTATGGAATCAACAGACCTGCAGGACATACGTTAGTTATGAAGTTCGGAATCACAGATGCAGATATAGACGCTTTAGAAGCATTCCAGAGAACAGACGAGAAGGTTATTCCCTTAGTGGGGATAATAGATACTGGAGTTGATTTAGACCATGAGGACTTGGCTAGTAACATCTGGGTTAATCCCGGAGAGGATTTAAATGGTAATGGTACAGTAGAACCATCTGAAGTTAATGGTTTAGATGACGACCATAATGGATTTGTGGATGATTTCTATGGTTGGGACTTCTCAGGAGATGAGGATAATATAATTGAGGATAACGACCCCACTGATACCTATGGTCATGGAACTCACTGTGCTGGTATTGTTGCTGCGGTAAGAGACAATAGTCTCGGAGTCTCAGGCATAAATACCCCTTGCAGGATAATGGCAATTAAATTTTTCCCCTATGCATTCATGTCCCTGGGAGCAAAAGCAATCATCTATGCAGCAGATATGGGATGTGATGTAATTAATATGAGTTGGGGTAGCCCTTATCCTTCATCTGTGGTAGAAGAGGCATTAGATTATGCTATCTCTAAAGGAGTTCTGCCTATAGCAGCTGCAGGAAATAGTGGAGCAGAAGATAACCTCTATCCTGCTGCTTATCCCCAGGTCTTCACCATAGGAGCTTCCAATAGTAAAGATGAGGTAACTTACTTCTCAACCTATGGGGAACATATAGAGGTAGTAGCTCCAGGTGAAGATATACTCTCTTTGAGGGCAGATAATACGGATATGTATGCTCCCGAATACCCACTTACCCATATCATAAACTCTAAATATTACCTTGCTGATGGCACCAGCATGGCTTCCCCCTGTGCAGTGGGAGTGGCAGCTTATATCTTGTCAGCTTCACCTGGGATATCAAACGATAGTGTAATAAGCATAATGGAACAGTCCGCAGATGATATTATCTATCCTTATGGAGGAGATAGTTTATATTCTCCTGGAAAGGACATCTACAGTGGTTATGGTAGAGTAAATCTTAACTCCGCCTTAGAGCTACTTAGCGGAAGATTAGCTAAGATAGATTATCCTTATGAGAATGCAGTGGTTTCAGGGAATATTGCTATCATAGGAACAGCCAGTGGAGCAAACTTTGTGAGCTATACCTTAGAGTATGGAGAAGGTTATTCACCTACAACTTGGACAGAAATCATAAGCTCCACTACTCCAGTAACCAAAGATACTTTGGGGATGTTTATCACCTCTGGACTATCTGGACTTTATACCGTAAGACTTACTGTAGGAGACCAAAACCAAGCAGTGGTCCATATCATGGCCAATAGTAACGCCTATGTGAAGATAACCTCACCTCAAGAGGATGATACTATTCAAGGATATACTCAAATCTCTGGTTATACCATTATCCCTGACTTCTCTTATTATACCTTAGAATACGGACAAGGAGACGAACCTTCTAGTTGGATACCTATAGATAGTTCCACCAAGATGGTGGCAGACTACATCCTGGGGAACTGGTTAGTGAGCTTCTTGGTTGAAGGCACCTACACCTTAAGGTTAACTACACATTCAAATAGCGAAGAGACCTATGCTGACAGCATAACCTTATTTGTGAAGAGCATCACCTCTGGTGGGTGGATCCAAGACCTTCCAAGTTATGGCTCCCTCTCCCCTGCAGTGGGAGATATAGATGGAGATGGATATGATGAGGTGGTGGTGGGGATTGGTCTGCAAGCGGGAACCGGAGAACTAGGAGGAGTTGAGGTCTTTTCCCACAATGGTCAAAGAGAAGCTGGCTGGCCTAAGGATACTGACAAGGATATGTTTTCCTCACCTGCTTTGGGAGACTTGGATAATGATGGTATTGATGATATAGTCATCTGCTCCAATCTGGGAGTTCATGCTTATCTCTTCAACTCTTCTAATAACTGGTTCAGAAGTGCAGGTACTGGAGCAAACGAACTTTTTGGCTTAGCCACACCAGTTATAGCTGATCTTGACAATGATGGTTATGCAGAAGTCCTGACCATAAGTAGTGGAGGCGCTCTCTATGCTTGGTACAATGATGGTGAGTCAGTAATTCCTGTCAAGAATGGAGTCTTTGCCCAAACAGGGATCGTAAACGCTGAGATGAACTTTCCCTCCTTGGCCGTAGCTGACTTAGATAAAGATGGAGAAAACGAGGTTATTGCTGGGACAGCTAATTTTACTGGAAGTTTTGGACATTACTTTGGTGAAGGTGGAATCTACATCTGGGATGAAAACGCCAACCCGCTGCTTCAGCCCGGAGACTATCCTGATACGTTTTCCTGGGTAAATGGAATTGCCATTGCCGATGTGGATGCAGATGGAGAGTCGGAAATAATAGCGTTAGGAGTAACTGGAAATGGCAATAGCTTCAATACTCTCTCCGCTTACAAGAAGGATGGGACTCAAGCCAGTGGCTTCCCCATCAAGATTGAAGGCGCAACAGCTGGCTGGTGGTTTGGGAATCATCCAGCAGTTGGAGACTTAGATGGAGATGGCACTCTGGAGATAGTGGTAACTATGTGGACACCGGGTGAAGCCCGCATCTATGCCTGGCACCAGGATGGAACACCGCTGGTTCCACAAGGTCCTTTAGTCTCCATCAAATCACCTAATACTGACAGAGAAAAACAGGTTTTATCTACCTTAGGCAATAACATTGGAGAAGTAATAGCTAAGCTCAAGAGTATGAATAAAGAGGAGCTTAACTCTTTAGTTTCAACTTTCCAAGATAATGTCTTTGCCTCTGTAACTGAGACCTTTGGAAACCCAATCTTAGCTGATGTGAATGAAGATGGTAATGTGGATATCATAGTTCGAGCAGGGTATTTCGTGAGCAGTGGTTATGAAAGAGTCTTTGCCTGGGATTATGAGGGAAATCTCACACCGGGTTTTCCTATCTATGCCTCAACTAATCCATCCTGGCTAAACTACCTTCCTTATTCTCCGGTAATGGCTGACATAAATAAGAACGGCAAGTTAAATATGATTCTGGCTACAGATTGGCCTGACCAAAAATTAGTCTCTTGGGAGTTTGAGACCAATTATGACACCACCAAGACCCCCTGGCCCAAGTATAGGCAAGATAAATGGAATAGTGCAAGATATGGGTTTAGCCCACCCGTGGGAATACCAGATCTCTCACCAACTGATTTTCATGTAAAGAATTGGGGCGAAAGCAGTGTGACTTTGGCCTGGAAGCCAAAACCTTGCGTGTTGAACAAAGGATACAATATCTACAGGAGTACTACCTCAGGAGATTATACCCAGCCTCCGATTAACTCAACCCTCATACCACGAGAAGATAGTCTATATGAGGATACGGGGTTAGATGAGAATCAAACCTACTATTATGTTATTGCCAATGTTGATTTAAATGACAACCAAAGTGATTTCTCCAAGGAAGTCCGTTTTACGCTCTTTGACACACAAATCCTACTGATAGATTTAACCAAAGGTAGGCAGGAAAACCGTGTGAATGGCGATAGCGTGAACGCCTTTTACGGAAGGGCCTTAGATGGATACGGCTATACCTATGTTAGTCCATTCGATTCCAGTCAGGATATCTATTCATCTCTGGGTTATCTAAGTAATTACCCCTTACTCATCGTCCACTCTGAGGATTTTCTAATCCAGTGGGCTGACCTTAGTTTGATATCCCCAGTCCTGAAAGAGTACTTTGAAGCTGGGGGTTGCTTAATTATCGAAGGGAGAAGGAACTTGACAGATGATAATCAGTCTTTCGGCACAAGGGTATTCTCCCCGGGCAGTTTTACCTTTGATTGTTTGGGTATTGATTCAGCTTTCATACCCCTCTGGGATAGATACCACCGCACCGAGGAATTCATCGGAGCACACAGCTTAGATGGGAATTATCCTGAAGTTGTTTTAGATACCGCTCGGGTCAACGGTAATGGCTATAGTGGATATGTAACGGTTTTAAAGGGAAAGCTTCCCGGCGTGGGATATTTCTTTCCCTCTGATTTATCAGATATGCTCTATGCCTTTAACTCCTCCGATGCCGGTTCCTTCTCCAATGGTCAAGCAGTAGCGATTAAACGCTTAGGTAGCGAAAGTGGCATATTCTACTTTGATTTCCCGCTGTTTTTTGTAAGAGAGGATATTGCCACCCAGATTTTACATCAAGCTATTAGCGAACTGGAGGTATACATTGATGTGAATGACGAAAAGGAAGAAAAGTTCGTTCCCACAGAATTCGTATTGGAACAAAACTACCCTAACCCTTTCAATTCAGAGACTGTTATCCGGTATGCTTTATCCCAAGATTGCCAGGTTAAGGTAGATATCTATGACATACTTGGCCGCAAGGTGATAACCCTAATAGATGAATATCAAAGCAGAGGGTTTAAGAGGATAACCTGGGACGGAAAGGATAAAAATGGAAATAACGTGGCAAGCGGAATGTACTTTTGTAGAATAAAGGCGGGCAGTTTTGCACAAGCAAAAAAGATGTTACTATTGAAATAAAAGGGAGGCAGAGATGAAAAAAGCGATACTATTTTTTGTAGTAGTTATAATGGGTCTTTTCGTATTCCAAGATGGACATTCCAAGCAATTCACAGAGACTGAAGCCCAGCAGCTTACTGCTGATTATCGTGTTCACAATCAAGGTAATCTGGCTTTAGCTATCAGCAACAGTGGTTGGTTAGGGACATCTGCATCGGGAACCCAGAAACCCTTTCTCTCCTGCGAGTTTCCTAAAGGCTCAGGTATAGAATATCTTTATATGAGTGGCTTTTGGGTTAGTGCAGTAGTTGAGAGTGAGACTTTGACTTCGACCTCTATGGATGGATGGGAGCCAATTTATGAGTTCTCACCCAAGAAGCCCTATCCTGACCCTGACTATTTCATCAGGGAAATTGACTCCACAGCTGACCAGGAGTTCATTGCTGTCTTCACTGATACCGTAACTCCTACTGAAAATGACGACCCCTATGATGGCCGTCCGCACAAGCCAATTGGATTGGAGATAACCTTGCATACTTATTCCTGGGTTACTCCACCCTATGATGATTTTGTTATCTTGGATTACAAGATAAAAAACATAAGTGGAAAGCATATTTCTGGGGCTTACTTGGGGATGTATATGGATGCGGATGTTTACCATAAGAGCAAAGATCCCATTCAAGGATGCGCAGATGATATCACCGGCTTCTTGAAAGATTTTAATAGTGAAGAAGTGGATATTGCCTGGGCAGCGGACAATGATGGGGACCCTTCTGCAGGTACATTTGATTATCGCAGCCCTACCGGAGTGTTGGGGGTTAAGCTGTTGGATTTCTCTAACCCACTTGCTAAGATTTCATTCAACTGGTGGAAAAGTAGCACCGAGGGCTTTCCGGAAGACTGGGGACCCTGGGAACAAGCCAGTTTAAATGAATGGCAAACCGCTTGCCCTTATGGGGCTCCGTGTAGCACCTTTCCAGGTGATGGTTTGGGAACTCCTGGCGGAGATAAATCTAAATACTTTATAATGAAAAACCAAGAAATAGATTATAACCAAACTGAAACATATATGGATCACACTGCAGAGGGCTGGCTTGTCCCACCCGGAGATGCTTACGATATTTCATACGGCATGGATACAAGATTTCTTCTTTCCTTTGGTCCTATTGATATTCCAATCGGGGATTCAGTTTACGCTACTCTGGCAATAGTGGGTGGGGAGAACTTTTATACCAATCCAAGCAATCCATCTAATCGTAATTTTGGGGATTTGGTCAACAATTCTAATAGTGCTCTTCAGGCTTATCTTAGCTGGTTTACCCTACCACCTCTTGGGCCACCAAAAACATTCCGTTTGGAGAGCTCAACTGATTCGACCGCAACTTTAGCCTGGTCTTCGAGAAAGGGTAATACCAATTTGAAAGGATACAATATTTACAGAAGCACAACTCCCGGAATATATAACAATCCACCGATAAACAGCACCCTGATTGCGGTTGATTCCACCTCATATACTGATTGCGGTCTGGCCAATGGGCAGATTTACTACTATACTATTGTCTGCGTGAACAAGAATGGTCTCGAAGGCAAAAAATCAGATGAGGTACGGGTTATGGTTGGTAGGCCAAAACCTCCTACGGGACTGCAAGCTAAAGCAGAGAAAGACCGAGTAACGTTAACTTGGGATTCCCATCCTGAAACACACGTAACAAGTTTTAAGATATATCGAGGAGAGTTCTCTGGTGAAAGGACAAAAATCGATTCGATTGGAAATCTGACTTCTTATGTCGATACAACCGTAACCAACGGTGTGGTCTATTCATACCAGATAACTGCGATTGATACTTTTGGCTTTGAGAGTGCGCCTTCCGAAAGTGCCCTTGCCATACCCATGGCTTTTGACCGAGGAATTGTGGTAGTGGATGAGACGCGCGCTAAAAGCCTTTATGACTATCACTACGATGACAGCGTGAATACCTTTTATCAAAGAGCACTTTCTGGATATAATTGGTTTTATCTTGACCAGAGTGATATAGGCATACAACACGCCGATTCCCTGACCTTAAAAGAACTCGCCCCTTACCAAGTTGCTATTATCCATTCTGAGGAATTACTTGATAATTGTCCTTTAGGTGCTACTAAATATTATAACAATACTTACTCGGTTTTAGATTGGTATTTAAAAGCAGGAGGCAAAGTTATCATAGAGGGAAGAAGAAACCTAACAGATGAAAATGGGGAATGTGGTTATATTGGTGGCTCTGGGACGGAGTGTCTGAGAGATTCTTCTGAGCTTCAGCCATTCATTCGAGAGAATCTACACATCAATCAAGTCTTTATTCCATTGTGGGATAGTAGAAACGAGGAGTTCATTGGGGCTTTCAGTCAAATACCTGAATATCCTGAATTACAGACTGATAGCATCAGGGTTGAAGGGTCAATCTGCCCTCCTTTTCTCTATGGTATTCCCTTGGGTGGCAAACTCCCTCTCATTGGCTGGTTTATGCCGGATGACTCAGCTGAGGTCATCTATACCTTCAATTCAGCTTATGATACTTCCCAACAAGAAGGAAAGCCTGTTGCCTTAAGATATTTGGGAGATACTTACAAGCTGGTCTATTTTGACTTTCCTTTATACTTCATCAAAGAAGACCAAGCTACGCAACTTCTGCATCAAGCCTTAGCAGATTTGAATCAATATACTGGAGTAGAAGATGATGATCAAGAAAGCAATATTCCATCCGAATTCGCTTTAGCGCAGAACTATCCCAATCCATTTAATGCCGAGACTGCTATAGAATACTCCCTTGTCAGGAATTGCCAGGTCAAGCTGGTTATCTACAACATCCTGGGTCAGGAAGTAAAGACCTTGGTTAATGAACAGCAAACAGTCGGACGCAAAAAAGTAATCTGGGATGGCAAGAACCAAAATGGAGAAACAGTCTCAAGTGGAATCTATTTCTACAGGATACAGGCGGAAGGGTTTGTCCAGTCGAAGAAGATGCTGTTGTTAAAGTAGTTTTGAATTGGGGTCAGATTTTAGTAGAAGCCACCTCCTAAAAAGGTGGCTTTTTGTCTGTGGTTGATCAGGTGATTTTGTGACTTCCCAACTAAACGCTGATCACTTAGTCTTATCAGCTACAGAGACTCTCCATTTCTAACAATGGACTTCATCCAACTTGAAGGAACTTGACGCAACTTGACGCAACTTAACCCTTGACAAGGCAACAAACTTTGGCTAATTTTGTCGAAATAAATAAGTTAGGCGGAAAGAGGTGGTTTCGACTGCCGAACTGTCCGGTAGCTCGTAAAAGTGAAATTTAGTTCGCCCGCAAAGTCGAAAGTGGTGTTAATAAACCAAGCGTTGAGACCACGGGGAAAATCACCAAAGCGCTCGGTGTTTTAGTAGAGGAGTTAATAAAGTAAAAGGGAAACATATGTCACTTTTTAATAAAAAACAACAAGTTGAACTTGAGGCATTTTGTCGTCTTTTTTATGACAATGTCATTCTGAATTGTGTAGTTAATGGGCTTGATGTTAACGCTACAATTTTAGATACATTAAAAAATTCCATAGTAGCCACAGACCACAATTTCGCCAACATTGATTCCCAAAAAGTTAATGACGAAATAATAGTTTTGCAATTTGAATTATTTGCGCTTGCGTGGCTGCACCAATTTGGTGATAAATTAGCGGTTGCCCAAAGTACTTTCACGAAAAATTATCTGCACGACAAAAAACGAGACGACATTTGGGATGCTATGGAATCCTATAATCAAGCAATTGCTCGTTCTAGCACTCTTGGCAGAACATCTAAAAAACCATTTGATAGAGCGTACCTTGCCCGTGTTGATACAACGAGAATGAATTTATTTAAGCAGTTTCACAAAGAAGAGCATGACCCGAAATGTGTTGCTCGAGTGCTAAACCGACTATTTGCTGATGATGTTTGGAAGAAAGGAGTCACCGCAGGTTTGCTGATGTTTGCTCTCTGCGATCGCCTTAGTTTCGATCCTAATTGTCAACCAAGTAAAGAAGCACATTCTCGGTGGTTTATAGAAATCAATGACTTTTATGATAAGGACCTAAAGTCTTTGAGCAACATAAAGATTAAAAATTAGAAGAGTTTGCCGCCAAAGAGGAAAGTCTTTTATGATTTTCCTTGCGAGCTATTGCCAGCGAAAATCTGAGTATTACAAAAATAGACACAGTTTTGTAAGTCTGGAGGCAATTCTTGATCTGTTAATTCTTTGACTTGAACCCCCTTGTATTCCCCCTTAACAGGGGGAAAAAGAGGAAAGTCCCCCTGATAAGGGGGATTTAGGGGGTTACTAACAAAGCCATGAAAACAAAAAAATGGCAAAAACAAAAACAATTTACAAATTCATCTATATCCCCTACAAAAGAAAACTAACTAAGTTGGCACAACAAAACAGGGACAACCCCAGCCCAGCAGAAAAGAAAATATGGTATGAAGTTTTGTGTCGAAAACAATTCGAAGAATACAAGTTCACGCGCCAAAAACCAATTACTAATTTCATTGTTGATTATTATTGTTCAAAGTTGCAGTTGGTGATTGAAATTGACGGTGACTCTCATGTAGAAAACAAGGAATATGATGAAGCCAGAACGAGCGTTTTGAACCAATATGGATTGAAGGTTCTGCGATATACTAATCGAGATGTTATGAATAATATTGAGGGTGTGTATCAGGATTTGATGTGGGTTGTCAAACCCCCTTTGTATTCCCCCTTGTCAGGGGGACAGAAAAGCAAATCCCTCTTATTAAGGAGGGAGAAGAAGCATACCCCTGTCAAGGGACTACAGGGGAAAACGTATAGCTAGCCAAGAAGAAAAATGAAACGGATTTTGATTTTTCTGTTGTTATTTTTATTAATTTTTACGACTTCAGCTCTGGCTTTCGATGGCCAGCGCAAGGGTTTTGTTCTGGGTGGAGGATTGGGTTTTACTCCGGTCAACAGATGGTCAACAGGTGGTTTTAATGAGAATAGCGTAGGCTGGGGAGATAACACTCTAATCGGCTATGCATGGAATGAAAAAAACATGATTGTCCTCGAAGGCAATGGAACCTTTTACAATTCAGATATTCTTGATGTCAACATCCTTCAGTTTTTCCTCGGACCTAGTTGGTATCATTACTTTGGTCCGCAAGAAAGCAGAACCTTTTTCTCAGTGATTGGAATTGGGGGCTACTATTTTGGGCTTCCACCATTTAGTTCTTATATAAGGATCAGCCTTAACGGCGGAGAAATGCCTCCTGCGCCACCCGACCACGCACGCGGATTTGGATATCTTATGGGTGGCGGTTATGAATTTGCTAAACACTATCAAATTGGGGCATACTTAGCAGGAGGAAAAACCTCTGAGTATGGAACAAACTATGGCAACATGCATATCATGATTTTGTTGAATAACATAGACTACTGAAAAAGTTGTTTTATAACCTATTAAAGGAGGGTTTAGATGCTTATTTTTCTAATTTGTTTGGTGGGCGTTATTATACTTCTTAGTGGTATTAGAATCGTCAGACCCACGCACAGGGGCTTGATAGAAAGGTTAGGCAAGTATAACCGCTTTGCAGGATTAGGGTTCAATTGGATTATCCCCTTCGGTATTGAGAAGTTATATCAAGTGAACATAACTGAGCAGATGGTTGATGCGGAGCCGCAGGAAATCATAACTTTTGACAATCTCAATGCCAAAGTGGATGCTCAGGTCTATTTCAAGGTAAAAAATGATGAGGATAGCGTAAAAAAATCACTATACAATGTAAATAACTACCAGTGGCAAATAGTGAATTTAGCCCGCACGACTTTGAGAAACATCATCGGCACACTCACTTTGAAGTCCGCCAACAGTGAGCGCGGTAAGATCAATGACGAGTTGCACAAAACACTTATGACGGAGACTGCGAGCTGGGGCATAGATATCGTTCGAACAGAATTAAAGGAGATCGACCCACCCAAAGATGTTCAGGAAACGATGAATAAAGTCGTCAAAGCGGAGAATGAGAAGGTTGCGGCGGTGGATTTTGCTACTGCAACCGAAACCGTGGCAGATGGGGCAAGAAGGGCAGAGATTAAAAAGGCAGAGGGTATAAAGCAAGCCAAAATCTTAGCGGCGCAAGGTGAAGCCGAAGCCATTCGATTGGTGAATGAGGCAGCGGAGAAGTATTTTGTAGGGAACGCGCAAATCTTAAGAAAACTTCAAGCCGTGGAGAACTCACTTAAAGATAATGCCAAAATCGTTATCCCTGCCGGCACTGAATTGGTCAATGTGATTGGAGAAATGGCAGGCGTATTGCCTCTAAGGGGGAAGCAAGCATAAGTAAACGATAAATCAAATAAATTCTAAAAAATTTATCGCCCAAAACGGGGCTACAGGCGGAATCCGGCTAGGATTCCTAAGGAGGGAGGGAATATGGGTTACGAAGAACATATAAAGCATGTATCGGGCACGAAAAAAGGGGATATACTTATGTTTGCTATAAGCACCTGTGTGTGGTGTAAGAAGACGAAGAAATTTTTGGGAGAGCTGGGGGTGGATTATGACTACGTAGATGTTGACCTTTTGGGCGAAGATGAAAAGGAGGAAGCCCAAGCGGAGATGCAGAGATGGAACCCATCCGTTTCCTTCCCAACAGTGGGTATAGACAACAAGGATTGCATAGTTGGCTACCGACCAGAGGAGCTTAAGGAGAAGCTGGGCTTATGAATGAGGAAGTTGATATAAACCAGCAACAGATAGACAAGTTGTATGATAGGCTCAAGAAAGAAGTTGAAAGCGGCGGTTATCACTTGAACCCGGATGTGGAGTTCACCAAAGAGCTGGTGAAGGGTTTGTTGATTAATGAAAAAAGATACGGCTACTGGGCTTGTCCCTGTCGGCTGGCATCAGGCATAAAAGGGGAAGACTTAGATATAATCTGTCCTTGCGATTACCGCGACCCGGATTTGAATGATTATGGCACCTGCTACTGCGCTCTGTATGTATCAAAGGATGCGTTCGATGGAAAAAAGAAAGTTAGTTCAATACCAGAAAGAAGGCCCACGAAAGATAAAAGAGAAAAATTGAAAGAGAAAAATTCAGAATCCGATTTAAGCAAAACATCTCTTTCCTATCCAGTCTGGCGTTGTAAGGTGTGTGGTTATCTGTGTGCCAGAAACGAGCCACCGGAGATTTGTCCTATATGTAAGGCAAAGAAAGAACGGTTCGAAAAATTCATGTAAATATCCGTTCAAATGACGAGAAGTAGTTGCTCTTTGGAGTGTGGGCCAAAAATTATAAAGATAGAGCTTTATTAAGATCGCACCTGAAAACGCCGTCCTGTGGACGGCGATGAAAGGTGTGTCTGCCGGAAGCAAAAAAACAGACCAGATGCTGAAATCAGATGCTGAAACAGGTTCAGCATGACAACAGGGTTTGGTTTTACGGTTTTTGTCATCCCGAACTTAGTTCTTTTCTTGTCATCCCGAACTTGGTTCGGGATCTCGGTTTGGATTTTTAAGCCCCACCCTGTGGGTGGGGTTCTTCACTCCAAAAACACCAGCAGGGTTAAAGATGGAAATAATCACCTATCCGGAATTGAAAAATAAAGATGAATATATGATGCTAATGAGAATGGCTTTTGGTTGGCCTATCAGCCTTGGTGATATTGACAGAATCATCAAATTGGACCATTGGTTTAAAGATAGCCCCATAGGATTTTGTGCGATGGAGAACGAAAAGTTGACAGGTCACGTGGGAGTATTGAACATCCCGCTAAAAACATTAGAAGGCAAGACGGAAACTGTGGGTGGTATCAGGGCAGTAGCCACTAATCCGGAGTTTGCTAATAAGGGCATAGCGGGCTTACTAATGGAGAAAGCTCATGCTTATTTCAAGCAAAAGGGTTATCGTTTTTCTTTTCTGTCCACTCGTCGAACTTTAATCGCTTATGCTGGTTACAAGAGGTTAGGGTATGTTGAAGTGGAATCTATGAATAGGATTCCAACTGTGTATAAAATCGTACAAAGCAAACACGGTGCTAAAAAGTCGATTAAGAAGAAATTGGACCCGAATAAGATTTACTCCTTGTTTCGGGAATTCGTCAAGGACAAAGTTGGCTTTGTCATCAGGCAAAAGGATTTCGTAAAGTTATGCTCATTTCTTAAGCTTATAGATAAGAAGAAGTTCGTTCAGGTGAAAAAAGGATACATCTTCTTACAAGAGAAAAGTGACGCTATGCAGGTTCAGGAGATAGTTGCTCTGGATAGGTCAACTTATGAGAAGTTGGTAATAAAAGCAGAGCAGATGTCAAAGTGGGCTGTTATCGACCACTATGTATATGACCCGGTTCTCCTGGAGGTCTATAAGTCCAGAGGATATAAATTTCAATTGCGCTCCAACCATGTGCTTATGGTGAAGTCTTTGGACGGTTTGGATTATAGGGAAGTTTTCGGGGATTCGCTGTATATGAGTGTGCTGGATTGGTTTTGAGAACTTTTGGTGTGCAGACCTTCAGGTTTGTAAAATAAAGCTAAAGTCGTAGATCTCGCTTCAGGCGGGACTTCATAGTCCAGAAACATCGGCAGGGTTAAAGATGGAGATAATCACCTATCCGGAATTGAAAAATAAAGATGAATTCATGATGCTTATGGAGATGGCGTTTTGGTGGCCGGTTGTGCCCAGGCATTTTGACAGAATCACGCAATGGGATGAAAGGCTTAAAGGTAGCCCAATCGGGTTCTGCGCAATGGAGAATGGGAGGCTAGCCAGCCATGTGGGAGTGATGGATATACCATTGAGGACCTTAAAGGGAGAAGTGGAAGTTGTGGGTGGTATTAGCGCAGTGGCTACTAATCCCGATTTCGTTAACAGAAGCTTAGCAGGGATATTGATGGAGAAAGCTCACCGGTATTTCAGGGAAAAGGGGTATCGTTTCTCTTTTCTGTGCACTAATCGAACTATAAGGGCTCACGCCGGATATAAAAAATTGGGATATGTTGACGTGGAATGCATAAACCATATCCCTTCGGTATATAAAATTTTGAAAAAAAACAGTTCCGCCAAGAAACCCACCAAAAGAGAGTTAAACCCGAATAAGGTTTATTCCCTGTTTGAGAAATTCGTCAAAGATAAGACCGGTTTTGTGATAAGACAAAAGGATTTCGTAAAGCTATACCTGTTTC
>DASWLN010000040.1:0-9201 GCA_036396115.1 Candidatus Zixiibacteriota bacterium | reverse complement strand
CCTCATCTCCCACATCCGTAGTAGAATTAAGCACTATCCTACCCAAATAGCCAGGATAATAGTGTGACATACTATACCAGGGCCAAGAACCTATCACATGTGGCATCCAAAGTCCGCTGGGGGAACCCTGGAAATATATGCTATCCCCCCAATCCATATAATAGACGCAGATTCCTACTGAATCCAAGGAAGTCTTGTTTATTTTCCAATGTTCGTCTCCAAATGGAATCGCCATTTCAACCTGCATATTAGAACCATTTTTGCTAAATCCGTAATCAACTCCACTCACAGTATAGGTATCGCGGGGCATACCATAGTAGTAAGGCGGATTATTCTGTGAAACTTCTTCAGTAAAGAAGAGACTATCTTCGAGGGAAGGATAATTCCAGAACATCAAGAACCCCTCTGAAGAATCTGCCTCAAAAAACCCGTTGGTATTGTCATCAATTACGATTTTCACCCGATCTGTACGAGTATCCGTTGTATCAGCCTTGGCATCTACTGCTAAGTAGATGAAGTTGGAGTCATTTTTCACATAAAGGAAAACTGCGTTTGAGTCGGAGTAAGGAGGCGTTGAAAGCATACCGTCTCCTTCTTTAAAGTATGAAATATCCTGCTTAAACGCATCACCCCACTCGAGAGCTTCAATATGTCCATCACACACCGGAACGATATTAGCCCAATTTGATGACATTGTTTTCCTCTCAGCGTAAGCGTTGCGGTTCAGGGAGTCATCGAAGGAGAGCTCATCTCCGGGCAAGTTCGCCTTATAAATCACCTTATATCTCCCTCTTGCTGGCGGTTGCCAATTCCCAGAAAAGACAGCTTGGGCTGAATCGTGCGCACCAATATCAGAGAGGGTTGTGTTGAATCCCTGCACAAAACTGACAGCATTCCCAGCTGTATCCATTGCATAAATATCGCAAGAGACTGGCACACCTATTTCATCATATTTGCCAGTATTAAAAAACCAAGAAGATTCAATATCATAGGTTTTATCCAGATCCCAAGAATAGTAATAAACCCAATTATAAGGCTCATAAGTGGAAGCACCTTGTTTATAATAAACAGAAGTCAGATTGTGTTGAATGATTTCATCTCTTTTGAATTTAACTGCCAAGCCGTTATGTGGAGAATTATTCATTCCCTCATAACGCCACCAATTTTGAAAGCCACTATGATATCTAAGTCCAATTTTTCTGGACCCATCTTGAATCCCCACCAAGGACCGTTCATTGAAGTCGAATCCTTGCGGGTTATATCCTAAGGAGTCGTGAAATTCAATATGTTTGTATTGAAAAGTGATGGAGGTATCGATTGTGGCAAAGATAACTTCAAGGGTGGCTGAGTCATTTGGAGAATAATCATATGCGTAAGGTCTAACATCTTTGTATTCAACAATAAAAGTATCTCCAGCCGCATTTTTCCAATAATATACATATCCTCCGCCATGGTTGGTAGCAGGGTCCAAGTTCATATCAACATACAAAGGAGAGATAGCATTAGGAAACCTCATATAAGGAATAGTTATTCCATTACAATAATAGTCATAATTAAAGTAGCCACTATCAGTCAGTTCGCTATCACTAAATGATAAGACTCCATTGGTTCCGACATAGATTGAATCATAAGTCGAATCACAATAGGGAAAAGAGAACCCCAAATAATAAGGTCCGGCGGTTCCATCATCTAAGCGAATTGCCGGCGCAATAGAATTATGCCACTCGCTCGTATTTATCAGAGTCCCCCCACCGGAGATTTCAATCCAGCCGTAAGTAATCCCTAAGTTAGTATCGCTATCCACCCAATGGTAATTGTAGCTATTTGGACCTCCATAGCTTCCGTGCGGACCAAACTCTCCACTTAAGGTCTTGCTGTTAAGATATTCTTCTGCTGCTTCCAGTTTCTCGTGGTTTATCACCTTCTGGCTTTTAGATGCAGAGCCAATTGATTTAGCCCAACTGCTCTGCCCGAAAAAGAACAAAAATAAAACCCCCCACATAATGTACCTTAGCGGTACCTTCACACACCCTCCTTTGATTGAATTGTGATTGGAAAGTAAGCTAATAATAATCATAAAACAGAATTTGTCAACACACTTTATTCAAAATCTGAACGCTTCTTCAACACCAGAATCGTGAATTGGGGTAAGTAATGGCTGCGCCATTACTTTTTCATAGGCGAATAGGTCATCGCAATCTTATCTATCGCAATCATCGAATCATCCTCTTCAAAGTAGTTTCTGTAGCTGGAGAATATCCAATCAGATGGACTGCTAACTAATTTGCCCCTTACGGGATTGTTATGTATATATTCCAACTTCTCATATAGTTTCTTCTCGGAAAAGATATTGAAATCTATAAATCTTCTCTGCCATAGGCTAAAGGTATGATTTTTGCTTCTGACATTAGGCAGTTTAAGGGACTTTAACAACCCAGCTTTATTTTCTCTCTTAAGACGATTAATGATCTCCATAGCTATGGAACGCTTCAAATCTCGAATTATACTAGAAATATTCTGTTTCTCTGGGGGTTGAATCAAAAGATGTATATGATCCGGCATTATCATATAACCAATCAGCTTGAAAGTGTATCTTTTCCTGTAAAAATTTATCTTTTGTATAACTATTTTACAATAGTCGACATTTGAGAAAATGGGAATTCTTTGAAAAACATTGGTCGTTATAAAATGAACTTGGTTAGGTAAAGTATAAACTCGTTGTTTTCCCATTTATACTCTTTAGGGAACGGCAGCAGCCGTTCCCTACCCAATATATAGGTTATGATAAGGGTAAGTAACGGCTGCGCCGTTGCGTTAAAATCCAAATACCATCTTCAACACCGGAATCGCAAAATCTACTGCAAAAGCCAAAGAGACAATATACATCAACCAATGAACCTCTTTTCCCTTTCCAGTTAGAAGTTTAATCAAAGCGAAAAGGATAAAACCGGCACCAATTCCATTGGAGATGCTGTAGGTTAGAGGCATCAGAATCATAATCAAAAAAGCCGGGAACGCCTCATCAAACTTGGCAAAGGGAATCTCCTTTATAATAGGAAGCATCAGGAATCCAACAATAATCAAAGCCGGTGCAACTGCCTGTTTCGGTATTATTCCAGCCAGAGGTGAGAAAAAGAGTGCCAAGATGAATAAAATCCCGACAAATATGTTGGTTAGCCCACTTCTTCCCCCAACTGATATGCCAGCCGCGCTTTCAATGTAAGTTGTAACTGAGCTGGCACTTGTTACCCCACCCATAGCCGCAGCCAGGGAATCAACTAAAAGGACTTGCTTGATTCTGGGGAGTTTTCCGTCCGGGGTTAAAAACTTCCCCTCTCCGCCAATTCCAATAACAGTTCCCAAAGTATCAAAGAAATCTGAAAGCATAATGGAAAATATGACTACCACCGCGGAGATTAGACCCACTTTGGCGAAAACCCCAAAATCAAAATGCCCGATAGTAGAAAAATCAGGAATTGACAAGATATGCTGCGGAATGCGGGCATATTCTGAAGCTGGATAGGCTTTAAATCCGGAAATGTAGTTTATTATCACCGCTATCAGAGTTGAAGCAACGATTCCTATCAAAAGAGCTCCCTTAACTTTTCTTTTAATAAAAACCGCAGTGAGGACAAGGCCCAGAAATGAAACGATAACGGGAAGCTTAGTGAGGTCGCCCAAAGTAACCAGAGTCGATTCGCTTGCCTTCATAAATCCTGCCTCTTTCAGTCCAATGAATGCCAAGAACAGTCCAATCCCAACTGATATGGCCTGTTTTAAAGATAGGGGAATTGAGTCCATTACCGCCTCACGAAACCCAGTGATAACCAATAAAGTGATAACCAGACCCTCAATCACAATCACCCCCATAGCTGATGGCCAGGAAAGACCCATTCCCAGAACCAATTGATAAGCCACAATCGCATTTAAGCCCATTCCCGGGGCCAAGGCAAAGGGATAGTTGGTCCAGATGCCCATAAGTATGCACATTACTGCAGCTGCCAAGCAGGTTGCAGTCATAGAGGCGGAGAATGGCAGGGCCAAATCTTTAAATTGGCTTTCACCAAAGAAGCTCAAAAAAAGAGGATTCACGAAGATGATGTAGGACATAGTTAGAAAAGTGGTCAAACCTGCCAAAAACTCGGTTTTAACATCTGTTCTCAGTTCCTTTAGCTTGAAGGTCCTATCCAGCATAGACCCTCCTTAGGTTAGAGGATAAGCCACATATTGTAGATTGATTCCTATTCTTTTTGTAGAATAAAATCCAATTTCTTGCTAAAATATTGACCAAGCAATTATTTCCCCTTTTACCTCTTTGTTGTTAAATGAGTTATCGTATTGCATTTTGTAATTTGATGCCGCCTGATTTCTGGCATAAGGGTTGCTTTTTCAGATTGCAAAGAGATTACATAACCTTAAACCAACAAGGATGTGATGAACTTGAGAGTGAAGTTCACCTTAACAATGGAAAACCTTATAGTAGAGAATAACTACATAGATAACATCACTATCTCCTGGATCAGCGATGTCTCTCAGCAGGAGGTATTGGATATGTCCCAGGAGTGGATAACCACCAAAGATTTCTTGACCCAAAAGATGACCGGCTTACAGAAAGTTGGGGAATCGAGCCTGACTATTGAGCCGGTGGAAGAATCTGCGGTCTAGATATCATGCTTTCCCAAATAAACTATATCCTTTTGGTCATGATTACTTTTTTTAAAACTTACTTCTCCTGGTTAGACCAACTTAGCCAAATGGCTTACAAACATTTTGGCCTATTGGGTCAGATGGTCTTTTTCATCCTTATCTTTTATCTTGTCTATTTGATCGTCACCCGGATAATCAAAAGCATATTTGACTTGGCTCTGTGGGTAGTTCTTCCTTCTGTTTTGTTGTCCGCCACTGCTGCCTATCTCTTGAGCTTCAACTTCTTCCAGATCTTACCTGTTTGTGCGTGCTTAATGATCATTATAAGCTTTGTAAGGCACTAATCCTTTCCAAAAAGATAAGCCTATCCTCTTAATATTGTCAAGACGAAATCAAGGATTTTGTGCTTGACTTTTAGCTAGAAAATTCTTTATTCTATTAGTTAACCAAATATTTTGATTCAGGGGAAGTATGGATAAGTTGCAGCGCACTATAAAGAAGCCAGCATCATATTCCGGAACAGGATTACATACTGGAAATCAAACCACGGTTACCTTTAAGCCGGCCGGGATTGGTCAAGGAATCGTCTTTGTGAGAGGGGATTTAGAAAGCCAACCTCGGATACCAGCTGTAATCGAAAACGTGGTGGATATAACTCGTGGCACCTCTATCGGCAAGGGTAACATTAAGATCTGTACAGTTGAACATGTTTTGGCTGCTTTGGCTGGTCTGGAGCTGGATAACATTATCGTGGAGTTGGACTCAAATGAACCTCCAGTTGGGGATGGAAGTTGTTTGCCGTTTGTGGAGGTCTTACTTAAGGCCGGAATAGTTGAACAGGAGCAAGTCAAGAGCTATATAGAAATAGACACCCCTCTTTTCTATTCTGAAAAAGAAAGAGGGGTTGATATTGTGGTCCTGCCTTCGGATGAGCTGAGGATGACTTTTATGATAGATTATAAAAACCCCGCCCTGGGCACTCAATACACTTCTCTGGTATCTTTGGAAGAAGAGTTTGTTAAGGAGTTCGCCCCTGCCAGGACTTTTTGTTTCCTAAGTGAGGTGGAGATGTTGAGGGAACAGGAAATCATCAAAGGAGGGGCTTTGGACAACGCAGTGGTGATAGTTGACCGCCAGATGGATAAGAAAGAGCTAAGTAGATTGAAAAAACTTTTTGATTTGAAGGAAAACATGTTTGTGGGAAAGAGCGGGATTTTAAACGACGTCAAACTTCGATTTCCGAATGAGCCCTGCCGACATAAAGCCATCGACCTTTTGGGTGATTTGTATCTTTTGGGTGCACCACTTAGGGCCCATGTTCTGGCTGCACGCTCAGGTCATGCCGCCAATGCGGAACTCATCAAAAAAATAAAACGGGAACATGAGAAGAAAAAGATCGCCCAGAAATATCAAAAAGAACGTAAGGGCGATTTTCTGTTAGACATAAATGCTATTCTAAAGATAATGCCCCATCGCTATCCCTTCCTCTTAATAGATCGAATAGTGGACTTGGAACCGAGCAAGAAGGTAGTAGCCCTAAAAAACGTGAGCATAAATGAACCATTCTTTTCAGGGCACTTCCCTGGCAATCCTATTATGCCCGGAGTGCTAATCCTTGAGGGTATGGCTCAAGCAGGAGGATTCTTGCTCCTGCACACATTGGAAAACCCACAGAAGAGTGTAGTTTACTTTATGGGAATAGATGACGTGCGCTTTAGGAAACCAGTCATTCCCGGGGACCAGCTCCGTTTTGAAATGGAAATGCTGTTCTTCCGTAGAGGGACCTGCCGCATACAGGGTAAGGCTTTCGTGGAACACGACTTGGTTGCCGAAGCTACGCTCATGGCTACGATCACTGACCAGCGAAAATGAATATCCACCCTACAGCCATAATTGACAAGAAAGCAGAAATAGAAAGAGATGTCTCCATTGGTCCCCATACTATTATCCAGGGGAAGGTCATAATCGGGCAAGGAACTAAGATTGCCTCCAATATCTTACTTGATGACGGAACCATAATCGGCAAGAATTGCTCCATTCACCATGGTGCGGTTTTGGGAACACCGCCTCAGGATTTGAAATTCTCTGAAGAAAAAACCATTTTGAAAATTGGGGACAATTGTATCATTCGCGAATATGTCAGCATAAACAGAGGAACTAAACATCGGGGCCAAACTACGGTGGGGAACAACTGCTTTTTCATGATGTACACCCATGTTGCTCACGACTGTATAATCGGGAACAACGTGATAATGGCTAACTCGGTCAATCTGGGAGGGCATGTGGAGATTGAGGATTATGCTATTGTGGGTGGGATCGTGCCAGTGCATCAATTCGTCCGCATAGGCACACATTCAATAATTGGTGGAGGGTTCAGGGCGGTACAGGACGTTTGCCCTTACGCCCTGGCTGCTGGTTATCGTTTAAGAATCGTTGGCTTGAACTTAATCGGACTAAAAAGGAGGGGGTTTCCCCAGGAGACCATTCATATCTTAGGCAAAGCGTTCAGGATGCTTTTCCATTCCAAGTTTAACACCACACAAGCCATAGAAAAAATCAAATCTGAACTTGAGCCCATTCCAGAAATTAACCATATTCTAGACTTCATCGCCAAAAGCGAGAGGGGAATTGTAAAATAACCATCTTCATTTGACTGTCTCCTTTCTTTCTATTATATTTCCTCAAAAGATGACCACTGCTTTCTTGGTGGTCTTTATTTTAAAAATCGAAAGACGTGAAAAAGATGAAAACAAAGATAATTCATAAATTGCCCTCTAATTTTCATCTTTTTACAAAATATCTTATATTGTTAAACCAATCTGCCGATAAAAATAATTAGGGAAAGGTTTTTACTTTCAACCCCACTATTGCAAAAATAGATATTCAGTAACAAATTTTTACAATAGGACTACTAACAAGGGGGTGATAAAAGAGATTGTTAGAATTTTGGATTTTAAAAAAACCAAGAAACCATTTGAAGAAAGGGGTGTATATGAAAAATTTTGAAAGGTTTAGTATTTGGGGCCTTTTTCTGTTTTTATTTTTAAGTTTCCAGACAAGCTATGCTCTTACCAACTATATGTTCTTCTCGGTTAATGGGGATACTAGTTTAGATTCAATGGTTCAGGGTGATACCTTAAGCTGGGGCGCAAACTGTGCCATCGGGGCGCAAACCCACTGGCAAATCTGGATAGACCTTGATCAGGATTCATTACTGGATAATCCTGGGGATAAATTGCTTTTTGAGTTCGTCATAGCAGATGGTGATACCTTGAGTGAGGGTCCGCCACCGGATATCAGTCCCACCCCGGATGGCTGGTTTATCTGTCAGCCCTTTGAGGCCGGAATCGCACCGGCTCATTATATCTTCAAAGTTGTAGATCTGACAGACAGCACCACTGCCCAGCGTATGATATGGGTTACCCCACTTCCTTCACCACCTAACAAGTTCACTGGCTGGATAACCATACCCGGTCATACTGCTCCGGATACGCTTTTGAAAAATATCTGGGTAGAAGCAGAGGATAGCATCTCAGGATCTGCCTTCTGGGCGGGCCTTTCAAATGATAGCGGTTATTATGAAATCAATGTGGGAAGCAATGGCACCGGACACATTTTCTACATCATATCTTCTGATGTAGCTGGTTATGTTACTCCAGCTGAGAAAACTGAAATCGTCTCCGGCGTGGTTGACAGCGTTAATTTCAGCTATGAACTCCCGGCAGATAGTATCTTCGGAGAGGTGAGGGACCAGGATGATTCTTTGTTAGTTTTGAATCTGTCGATGTGGTGCAGCCCGAGATTCAGCGGACCAAGCTATAAGAACTACGAAAGCACAGACGGGAAATATAAGATCCTTTTTGGCTCCTCGGAGTTAGGGAGGTGGGACTTAGGACTAGACTCAGACAATCTTGTTCCCGATTATCTGGTTCCCAATGGTTTTGAATTCAACAATCAAACCCAGCACAGCATCGAACACAACTTCACCTGCCAGAAGACGGATACGGCAATCTACGGAAGAGTGACCGAATCAGGCGGATTGCCAACTCATTCTTATAGAATTCGAGCCGAGTCCAGTACGCTACAGAGCTGGACTGATGTAGTCTCCGGAACTGGCTCAAATAATAATTTCACATTGCACGTCTCCTCCTTAGATTCATCCAGCTGGTATGTGAACATATATACCTCGGATGATAGATATCCGATTCCAGCGGGATATGCCTTAGAAGGAGGAGGGGAATTGAACGTCTCACCCGGAGATACTGTGTTGCTTAATTTCATAAGCGGGAAAATGGCAAGGGATACTATAAAAGTTGATACGCCGGATCCTGGAATAAACTGGGATCATGTCTCGTTGAGCTTTTATGCATCCGGTAAAAATTATGGGGGAAATCCCGGGAGCAATGGTATTTATGCCATCTACGTTGACACCGGAAGCTATAATCTGACAGTTAACTGCTCAGGTTATCTATCCAATCCTGGTTCTCGAAATGTCGTTATTAGCTCCGATACCAGCGGAGGGTTAGGGTTTATCTTGAATTATACCCATGCTCG
>DASWLN010000039.1:0-4715 GCA_036396115.1 Candidatus Zixiibacteriota bacterium | reverse complement strand
GCCAAAGAGAAAAGGCCGATATTTATATCCCATCTTCACCGCAAAAGCCATAACTCGAAAAACAGCATCCATTCCTTTGTGTCGATTCCCTTGCTGATAAAGAACGAATTGGTGGGGGTGCTGAATTTGAGCCACATCCGGGATGATGCCTACACCAAGAGCGACTTGGATTTCTTAACCATCTTTACTGGGCAAGTTTCCATCTTCATCGAAAGGATGTTATATCAAACAGAGTTGGAGAAGAAGAACAAGGAGTTGGAGCAAGCACAAAATCTTTTGAAGGAGACGAGGGAGCGCTCAGTTGATAATGAGAAGCTCTCCGCCATCTCGCAGGTAGCCACCAGCATCAATCATGAGATCAATAATCCTCTGGCAGTGATCGCTGGCAATACACAATATCTCTTGATGACTATGAAAAACGTCAGCCCCAATGTGAAGAAGAGGTTAAAAGCAATTGATAACGAAGTCAATCAGATTTCACAAGTAACGCGCAAGCTGCTTAAGATAAAAAAATTGGTAGTGGAAGATTACATTGATGGCCATAAAGATAAGATGTTGAATTTAGACGAATCAACTAAGTGAAGAATATGATTAAGCTTGAGAAGACAGTTCCCCTGGATACCTTGAATGCGCTTCTGGACAAGATTCCATTGGGTGTTCTGGTATGTGACGCGTCCGGTGTGATAACTCATGCTAATCCACATTTGCCTAAAGACCAGAGTTACTCCGACCCCAATGAGCTTTTAGGCAGGAATATCTTTGACCTTCCAAGTCTAGCGAAAGTCTCTTCCCAAATGAGGGAGTGCCTAGCTTTGGGGAAGGAGTTTGTGCTGGAAGGGTTGAAGTATATGAGGCAGGACGGAGGCGAGGCGTATTTGCGGCTGAAATCATTTCCCGTGTTGTCTGACGGTAAGACAATGGGGAGTTTGAGCTATGTGGAAGATATCACTGAGGGAATTAGATTGAAAGAGGAGTTGGAGAATGGGATCAAGCGGCTTGAGATAATGAGCGAGTTAGGGAAGAGCTTAAAGAGCACCCACAAGTTGGAAGATGTATTGAGGATAGTGATGATAGCCTTCACTGCCAGAGAAGGCCTGGCTTTCAATCGCGTTTTTCTTTTGCTTTTGAATCAAGACGAGACCTACTTAGAAGGGAAGATGGCAATGGGGCCAGCCAATCAAGAAGAGGCAGGGAGAATCTGGTCATATCTTTCTCAAACCAAGCCATCTTTTAGAAAGCTTCTGGAGAGCCATGATGAACATTTCGAGGAACGGGATGCTTGGGTCAACCACTTGGTTAAGAAGATAAGGATACCTATACAGGATAAAGAAAATCTACTTGTTCGGGCAATGGATGGTCAAAGTTGCGAAATCGTGAACTGTTCTATAGAGGAGCGTGGCTCCGGCAAATCCTTGTGCGAGCTTCTGGGTACTTCGAGTTTTGTAGCAGTTCCCTTAGCGTCCAAGGGCAAGTCGATTGGGATAATCTTGGCGGATAACCTGATCAGCGGCAAGTCGATTGAAAGAGAGAAAGTCGAATTTTTGGAGGTTTTGGCTTATCATGCCAGCGCCGCAATTGAAAGTGCTAAGCTGTATGAAAAATTGGCTCATCAGGTAGCTGAGCTGGAAAAGGCGAATCAACGTCTTAAGGAAGGCAGCGAGAGGTTAGTGCGGGTGGAAAAGCTCTCGGTGATGGGAGAGATAACCTCTCAAGTAGCTCATGAGTTGCGCAATCCCCTCGCCATCATTGGCGGTTTCGCCAATTCGATTCTAAAGAAATTGGATCCAAACGATCCCAATTACGAATACCTCAAAATAATCTCCCAGGAAAGTCAAAGGATGGAGAATATACTCGATAATGTGCTGAATTTCACTCGACCAGAAAGGGCACATTGGGAAAACACTGATTTAAATGAGATAATCGAGCAGACCCTGGATATGCTGGGGAAGGAAATCGAAGATGGCAAGATATGGGCCAAGAGGAATTACTGTAGTCCATTACCCCTGATCCTGGTTAACCCAGACCAGATAAGACACGGTTTGGTCAATATCTTCAGGAATGCTATTGCGGCAATGCCTCAGGGAGGAACACTCTCGATCGGTACCTCTTTGACCAATGCTAGTGTAAAGATGAGCGTAGCTGATACCGGTTGCGGCATTCCCCGAGAGAGACTGGATAACGTATTCAAGGCTTTCTATACCACCAAGCCGGATTCTAATGGTTTGGGCTTGACGGTGGCTAGCGAGATCATAAAAAATCATAATGGCTTCATTGGAGTGGAGAGCGAGGAAGGTAAAGGCACGACCTTTTACATAGAATTCCCGTTGAAGAAGGAGGAGTAGATGAAGACGGTTCTGTTAGTGGACGATGAGGAGCATATCCTCAAGTTGTATCAAAAGGTATTCAGCGATGATGGTTTTCAGGTGAAGTTGGCTCAGAGTGGCGAACAAGCCATTCAGATGGCCAAAGAAGGTGACATCGACCTGGTGATTTTAGATATCAAAATGGAGGGAATAAGTGGATTGGAGACTCTGGCTGAACTAAGAAAAAGCAAGAGAAATATGCCCATCATTCTCAATTCCGCTTACTCCACTTACAAGAGCGATTTTCAATCCTGGCTGGCGGACGCCTATTTGGTCAAATCAGCTAATGTAGATGAGTTAAGATTGAAGGTGCGTGAGCTTTTAGAGGTAAAGGTACCGGTTGAAAGGTAACCCAACCTATGACTATCAAAGGTAAGACCGCCAGGGTGGAAGATATACTGGCTTCGGTGGAGAGGTTTGCTGAAGAAGCTAAGTTAGTGTCTTTAGATTTGGCTGGGGCTTCAGCTCGCGCCAGAGAGGCGAACTGCATTCCATACAAAGTTAGTGAAGAGATAATGGACCTGGTGGATAAGAGCAACTCCGCCGCCAATCAAATCTTAGAGATGATTAGAATGGTGCGTATGGAGATGGGGGAAGTGTATTATCTCACCGAGGATGGAGAGGTGAAGTTGAACAAAAACAGGGAGCTGGTTGGTAACCTCGAAGTCAACTTAAAGAAAATCCTCGAGAGAAGCGACAGGGTGCTGGAAACGGTGAATAAATTGAGGACTCTGTCCCTGGATAATCTCGTAGTCTAAATCGAGAATATGGAACTAACTAATAATTCATCTGCCTTTGCTACTTCGATATCAAAAGCAAAGGATAAAAAGAACGGTGTCGTTTTTGAACTTTTTCTCTCCCCAAATGAGATGAAGGCGTATTTACTGATTCAGCCATCTGCCGAGGGTTATACTAAACCGACCACAGAAGAAGTCGAGAGCTATCTCAAAGAACAGGGGATATGTTTTGGCTTAGATGAAACGGCAATTCAGGAGATACTAGAACAGAAGGTTTACAATCAGAGAGTTGAAGTTGCACATGGGGAAGAGTCCGTTTTGGGTGAGGATGCCATTCTGGAGTTTCTGTTCAACGCTATGCCGGGTGAGGATTTTAAAATTGGACGGGATGGGAGGATGGCTTTCAAAGAGCATGGCATAATTCAGCTCGTCAAGGCCGGCCAGATATTAGTCAAAAAAATTCCTGCTAAGCCGGGAGAATTCGGCACCACGGTTACTGGAAAGAAAACGTTAGTTCGGGCACCAAAGGATATAAGACTCCCGGTTGGATTGAATAGCATGCCGGATCCAAACCAACCTTTAGATCTTATTTCCAGGATAGAAGGGGATATCATTTTCAAAAATCAGAGGGTTCATATACAACCTTTGCGGATCTTGAAGGGAAATGTGGACTACACCATCGGAAATGTGAATTACGTTGGCTCCCTGCGGGTGCTGGGGAGTATTAAGAAGGGTTTCTCCATAAGCGTGGATGGGAATTTGGAGGTGGATGGCAGTGTGGAGGATGCCAGGTTAATGGTGGGAGGGAATGTTCTAATTAAGGGAGGCTTTTCTGGTTCAGGCAAAGGAGATTTGGATTGCCGGGGGAAAGTCATAGTAAAGTACATCAAGAATCAACTTGTGATTTCAGCTGAGGATATTCTGGTTGGGGGAGAGGCGGCGGGCGCAACTCTTTTAGCTAATAATAACTTGAAAGTTGTTGGTCCCAAAGGGGTCATCGTGGGAGGAGATTGTGCGGCTGGCAAGGTGATTGAGGCTGGCATATTGGGTGATAAAGAGGGGACTTCCACCAAGATCAGAGTAGCTTATGACCGTACCCTGATGGAGGAATACAAACAAATTGAATACGAGTTAGAAAAATTAAGTCAAGACACACAAAGAGTGAAGGGAGTACTATACACTTTTGAAAAGATGCAGATGGACGGTGAGCTCTCAGATAAAGACCAGATGGTAGTTAGAAAGCTGAAAGATGTGGAGAGTAATATTGGGCCGCAAATGGAAAAACTGAAAACTCGAAGAATGGAGCTGGAAAAGGAGATAAACAAGAATTTAGATGGCAAGGTTATTGTCAAAGGGAAAGCTTACCCCGGGGTGGAGCTTTATTTTGGGATTTTGAAGTATGAGATAACTTCGGAAATGGGACCAACGGTTTTTGAGATAGAAGAAGGAGAGATAAGGGCGAAAGAATACAAAAGTAATCAAAAAAGGGGTAGAAATGGGTAAGAGATTCTTGGTTCTGCCGATTCTGCTTTTAGCAATTATTTGTGTTTTAAGTTGTGATAAAGGTCAGAAGAGCCATGTCATTACTGAGGGTGTTGACACTGCTTGGGTCAGG